>JAUWOG010000225.1 GCA_030612305.1 Armatimonadota bacterium
GTGGCAGAGCCACGCTAGCTTTGGAGTTTGGGGATGCTACGCATCTGGGGATGCTACGCATCTGGGGATGCTACGCATCTGGGGATGCTACGCATCTGGGGATGCTACGCATCTGGGGATGCTACGCATCCCTGCGCAAACTCCATGTCGCGCGGCTGATGCGGAAGAGAGAAGCAGCCCACACCGGAGGTAATGGTGTGGGCTTTTGCGTGGGTGCATCCAGCGGCATCAGATGATGTGCTGGAGGAGGCGCTGATTGGCGCGGCGGACGATGCTGTCCATGAGTGCGGTCGGGACGGTGTCGCCGCTGAGTTCGGGGAACTCGCTGCGGAGTGTGGCCATGACGACGTGGTGGTGACTGTCAGCGATGTAGCGGGTGAGCTCGCGCTCGATATGGCGTCTGTTGACCCACTTGGTCAACGCGTACTCTATGCCTTTCCAGATGTTCATGTCTGGGCTCCTTTACCGGCGCAGAAGGCCGGGAGAAATGCAACGTGCCCCCTGCACAATGGCAGAGGGCACGCGAGGTGTGGTGTAGATGTGTAGGGGGGGATGTAAAGCATCCCGTAGCGAAGTAGAGAGGTCAGGCTACGGCTCAGGGGCGTACTGGCGGGAATGAGCGCGCAGCCACTCGACGATCGCGGGCATCTCGATGCGCTTGTTGGCTACGTTGAGGGCGAAGTGGACGACGTCGTCGGTATCGTAGAGCAGTATCCAGTCATTGAATTCGAGAAATCCACCGGCTGCGATAAGGGCGGTGCGCTTGTTGCCGTCAATGAAGGGGTGGGTGTGGATAATGCTTTCGAGTAGCGCGGCGGCTTTGTCGAAAAGGGTGGGGTAGAATTCCTCGTCACCCCACCCCGAGCTCATTCTGCCAACTGCGGCTTCGAGCAGGCCTGTGTCACGGATGCCATGCAAGCCGCCGCCGCATTCTTCTATGGCCTCTGTGTGCCATTTCATCAAGTCGGCGACTGCAGGTATTACCATTTTGCCAACTCGGTGAGTGCGGCACGGTTGCGCTCCGCCGACCTCTTACCGGCTTCTTCAAAGGTCTGCGGCAGTGTCTCAGAGATGCAAGCGGCGCTGTCGTCGCTGCGCAGGTCGAGGGATTCCCTGATCGGCCTGAGGACAACACGTATTGAGGTGGCGGCGATTGCCTCCGGCTGCGAGGCGCGGTTGATGGAGCGGTTAGTGGTCGCCATTTTCCTTCTCTCCCATACGGTCATATAGAAGGCGTGTGAATCGCCTGCACTTGACCCAGGTGAAGCCCTGGAACTCAGTGATGATGGCAATATCCACATCGCCGCCCACGACAGGCAGCATCGGCGAGAACCCGTGTAGTCTGGCCGTGAGATGAATTAAGAACTCGGCATATTCGGCGGCGTCCTGAAGCGAAAACGCACTGAGATCAGGTGACGGCACAGTCTTGCCCGATGCGGCCCCGTCCCAGATGTGGCTGACGCAGTCAGTGTCACCGGATATGTTGCAGTCTATGCCTGCATGTTCTCTACGGCTGATGGTCTTGCCAATGTACAACTCAATAGTCTTGGCCTGCTCGCTGTCGTAGCCGACGACCTGGGCGCCAACAGGTGCGAAGTCGTCCGCAGCATCCTGGAGGTTGCTGATGTCTTCCTGCAGTTGCTCCTGAAGATGAGTGCCAACGGCTTCGGCGACCTCAGACACGCCTGGGAAATCCGACGGCTGGGTAGAGCGTTCGAGCTTGCGGACATGATAGGTAAGGGTCTTGCCGGCGAGAATACCCTTGCCGAAAAGCCCGATACCGTATCGCCCATGAAAAGGTGTCAGCTTCTCGGTGACGGACGTGGTGCTCGTTGGTATCGGCATGGGCGGGAACGTCAGGTCCTTGATGTCAAAGGCTTCGTTGCAATGAGGGCAGGTTGCCTGCAGGTCGCCAGCTATGCCAAGCGTGCCGCTCATTGTTGAGAGACTGTCAGCGGCGATGACGATGCCGTCGGGTATTCTCAAGGACACTACAAGGCTCATCGGGCTTACCCTCTCCCAATATGCGCAGAACTGATGCTGCACGTGTGTATCATATTGTAGCACAAATCGTGCCTGTGCTGCCAGATGGTGTGGGTATCAGGAGGTCAGGGCTTGGGTGTATCGGTGGGGCGGAGGCGGATGGTGCCGGTGGTGGGGAGGTCGGTGGAGATGACCCGGTAGCCGAGGGCCTCGGCGAGTGCGCGGAGGTCGCAACGGGTGACGCCATGCTCGAGAACGGGATGGCAGAGGATCGGTGTGTCGGTGGCTGGGGAGCCGGGCTCGGGCTCGAGCATGACGCGGAGGGAAGTCATGCGCTCTGCGAGCTCGCGGCGGGCCCAGTCGCGGGATATGCGGCGGCCCGGGCAGGACTTGTGGGCGACATCACGAGGGAGGAAGCGGCGGTCCGGGGGGAGGGCGTAGAGAGTGTGGACGGCAGCGAGGACGCGGAGAGCGGTGTCGAGAGCAGGAGGAATGGGGGAGATGCTCTGGACATCGAAATCGCCGATAGTCTCGATGCCGAAGGCGTAATGGTTGAAGAACTGGCGGTCGGGATGGGCGAGGGCGCGAACGTCGTCCGGGACCTGGTTCCAGGCTTTGGAGATGTAGGCGTGGGCGTAGTTGGTGGCGGAGAGTGGGCGGGCGTTATAGACCTTGCGGTCGGGTGTGGTGTAGGCGTTGGCTGCAATGTCGCGCCAGCCGCGGGAGTGGACATGGTAATCGCGGATGCGCTCGATGGTCTGGAGGCCTCGGTAGTCCTGAGCGCGGGGCCGGTATGTGTGGTGGAGAACGGTTGCCCTGATACTGCGGGCGGGTCGTTGTCGGGGCAGGTAGTCCTTGACGAATTGGGACAGGCTATGTGCGTCAATCTTGACCATGATAGTTACCTCCGGGGCATTGTATCGGCGGTCGGTGGGTTCGTTGTGACAGGACAACTGTTGCAGTCGGGGAATCTCTGCTATAATCGGAGCAACAGAGTCGAGCGGCGGACGCGTAGCGTCCCCTGGTTACACGGCAAAGGGCGACTGAGGTGGTTGGGTCTGGCAGTCGAGCATGAGGCCTTTCGAACAGTCAGCGGGGATGGACGAATGAGGAACGGTTATCGGTTTGGGATTCTGCTGTTCTTGGCGGCACTCGTGGCGTGGGCGAGCCACGGGTTGTTCGTGTATGTGATGACCGACAGCTACGCGAGCTTCCTGGACGCGCTGGGGTCGGGGGCGACGTATGATGACTGGGTGGCGCGGGTGGCGATATTTCTGCTGTTGGCGGTGATCGTGTTTCTCGTCGGCAGAAGCGAGCTGACGTCTGAGCTGAAGAAATCGCAAGCGGAACTGGAGCAGCTCTTCGAGATGTCGAGTGACGCGATGTGGATAGTGTCTCCGGAGTGCGAAGTGCGGCGTGTGAATGAGACGCTCTGCAAGCTGCTGGGACTTGCGGCAGAGCAAGTGGTGGGGAGACCGTGCTACGAGGTGTTTCCGTGTTCGGATTGCGGCCCTGACCAGTATCCAGTGGCAGTGGTAATGCGGGGCGAGGAGATGGGGCAACGAGAGCTTGACAGGAAACTGCCTGATGGGCGGACGATAACATGTCTGATGAGCGCAGTGCCGCTGCGGGATGCCGATGGCAAGGTGCGTGGCGTTGTGGAGTGTTGTCGGGACATCAGCGAGCGGAAACGAGCCGAGAGGGCGTTGGAGGAGGAGCGAGCGCAGTTGCTGTCACTGTTTGACAGCATAGATGAGATCATCTATGTGACGGACACGGAGACGCATGAGATACTGTACGCGAACCGGGCGTTGAAGGAGGCTTTCGGCAAGGAGTTAGTAGGGGGCGTGTGCTATGAGGAGCTGCAGAACCTGGATGCCCCGTGTGAGTTCTGCACGAACCGGATGATTCTGGAACGGCCGGGTGAACCATACGAGTGGGAACACCACAACCCGGTTTTGGATCGCGACTACATGATGGTTGACCGGATCATTCGCTGGCCGGACGGCCGGGATGTACGGTTCGAGTTGGCGATAGACATCACGGAGCGGAAGGCGGCGGAGGAGGGAGCGCGGTGGTATCAGCGGATGGGGGATACATCGAGTGACCTGCTGGTGATGGTTGACAGGAATCACGTGTACCGGACGGTGAACGCGGCGTATGCACGGGCTCACGACCGGGCGCCTGAGGAGATCGTAGGGCGCACGATGGCAGAGATACTCGGCGAGGAGGTATTTGAGGAGAAGATCAGGAGCTGGCTGGAACGGTGTCTGAACGGTGAAGAGATAAAGTTCCGGGAGTGGCTTGACTATCCGGGGCAGGGGCTGACGTACGTGGATGCAACGTACACTCCGTACGCGGATGCGAATGGGACGGTGTCGCACGTGGTGATAACGGCGCGTGACATCACCGTGGAGAAGGAGGCTGAAGAGGTTGCCCAGCAGCGCGGAGAGTTGCTACAGGCCGTGGCCTTTACGGCGCAGAGCTTCCTGAGAGAGGCGGATTGGGAGCAGAACCTGGCAGAATTCATGGGGCGTCTGGGTGTCGCGCTGCAAGTGGAGCGGGCGGTCATCTACAAGAACGAGACTGATGATGAAGGCGAAGCGGTGATAAGCCTGCGCTCGGGATGGGCAGAGGCTGGCGACGTGGAGGAACTACCGGGACACGAGCCGGGCAAGCATTCGTACGAGAGCATCGGCCTGGAGCGCTGGCGGGAGGAACTGTCGCAGAGGCAAGTCATCGCCGCTGTCGTACGGGATCTGCCGGAAGCAGAGCAGGAGGTCTTTGGGCCTCACGGGGTCGAGGCTGTTGCCGCCGCGCCGATCTTCGTGGGAGAGCGCTGGTGGGGGTTCATCAGTTGTGAGTGCCGAGAGGCCGGGCGGGCATGGACGGACGCAGAGATGGACGCGTTGCGAACGGCGACGGATATTCTTGCGGGGGCGATAGGGCGCCGACACATGGAAGAGGACGTGCGGCGGGAGCGTGACCGGGCGCAGACCTACCTGGACACAGCCGGTGTGATGCTTGTGGCATTGGACAGTGAGGGCAACATCAGCCTCATCAACCGGCGAGGCTGCGAGATACTGGGCTACGGGGAAGAGGAGTTGATTGGGGAGAGCTGGTTTGACATCT
>JAUWOG010000168.1 GCA_030612305.1 Armatimonadota bacterium
TTGCCGTGCTCGACGACCTTGAGCGGCTCCATGAAGACCGTTGCGCCGGACGCTGAGCGGGCGTGAACGACCCCCTCGAAGCGCGACTTCATCTCGGCCTTGATGGGGAGACAGAAGCCGCCCTCACGGCTGACGATGACGGCGTCCTGCAACAAGTCCCGCGCCGCCGCCTCACGCATCAGGCTTTCAAGCCGTTCGCGCATCGCCTGCTCGATTGACAGGGCCCTCCGATGCAGGCGGATAAGCTCGGGCGAAGCATCGGGGCGCACCTGGCCCTCGTCATCGAGTGAGGCCTCGATGTCCTGGCGAAGAGCATCGTCTTCGGTGAGTGTCTCTGCCAGCTTCCAGAGGCGCGGGGTATCGCCACGGGAATGCTCAACGTACTCGCGCACGGCAGCGGCAGAGCGGAGGCAGCCGGCGATACGCAGGAGGGATGAGCCGTCTAGCAGCAGGCCGGCCCCGGCTTTCTTCAGCAGTTCGGATATGTCAGAGAAGCCGCCAAAGGGGAAGCCACCGAACCGCTGAATCAACGCCACCGCCTCGGAGGTCTCGGCAAGGGAGTCACGTATGCGGCGGAGTTGCGTGGCGGGATTGATGGCCAGCGCGCGGTGCTTGCCCGGCGATGAGCTCGCCGCCTCAGCCAGCATCTGTTGTATCTTCGGGTAGTCCAGCACCCGCAGCGTGCGTTCGTCCATGGCAATACACCGTATGTACGGAGTCAGTAAGCGGGATGATTATAGCAGATGCGGGGACAATAGTTGAGGCTGGGTCCGGGCTGCGCATCAGGCCTGCGCCATGCGGGCCCTGTGGAATTGGAGCATCTCCCCCACCTCGCGGTCAAGGTGGGGTGTCGCGGTATTGTTCTGAGGCGTGTCCTGATAGGCTGCGGGGCGGCCAAGGAGCGCCGCGACCGAATTCGCCACGCAGTAGCCCAGCGCATCGAAATCATAGCCACCCTCGAGCGCGAGGCAAAGGTGGCCTTCGCACACCGCCTCAGCGACCTCTGCAAGCAATCGCGTGATGACATAAAAGGACTGGACACTGAGGTCGAGATCGGCGGCTTCATCGGCATAGTGACCGCCATATCCGGCTGCGACGAGGATCAGTTGTGGCTGGTAGAGTGCGAGCAGCACGGGGAGGATCACCTCGCTGAAGCAGGCCTGGATGTGGCGGTCCGAAGCCCCGGGCGGGAGTGGCAGATTCACGGTGTAGCCAAGGCCGTCGCCGACGCCCGTCTCCTCGACCGCGCCGGTACCGGGCGAGAGGGGGTACTGGTGGAGGGAGATGTAGAGCACGTCGCGGCGGTCGAGGAAGTGCTGCTGCAGGCCGGCGCCGTGGCGGACATCGAAATCAACAACAGCTACGCGCTCGAGGCCATGTGCCGCGAGGGCATGTTCCGCGGTAATGGCGAGCGTGTTGAAGATACATGAGCCCAAGGCGCGGTCAGGGAGTGCCTGGTGCCCCGGCGGCCTGACCAGACAGACAGCATTCCGCACATCGCCTGCCAGCATCGCGTCAATTGCAGCAGCACAGCCGCCTACGGCAGACGCCGCCGCCTGGTACGTGCCCCGGGTGACTACAGTGTCCAGATCGAACTCATCCCCACCCATCTCCGAGGCGGTGCGGACGTCCTCGATATAGGCCGGTTCATGGACAGTGCTGATGAGTTGTGTGTCGGCCTCGGTCACGGGCAGGGGGAGTAGCTCATCCCAGAGGCCGCAGGCCTCCAACTGCTCCCTGATGACCTCCAGCCGGCGTGGCTTGTCGAAATGCCACAGGGGGCCCTCCTGGAGAAAGACATCGTCATATACGCGTCCGGTCGGCACGGCGATCACCCCCGGCTTCCAGTCGAAGTTCTCTCAACCGCCGCCCTCAGCGTCTTCAGGCCCGTCTCGGCCTGCTCGACGGCCGGAACATCGAACCTGAAGACCTCAATGGATGCGAACCGCTCGAACTCGATATCGAGAAGCGCCTGCATCGGGCCGGCGAAGTCCGTGTCCCCGAAGCCCGGAGCGTAGCCGCTGTCATCGTTGCAGTGGTAATGGAAGAGATAGCCCTTGCTGGCGCGGATCGCTTCCGGGAGGTCGCGCTCCTCCTTCAGCCCGCTGTAGGTATCGAGAATCACGCCGACGTTGGGCAGGCCGATTTCGGCCGACATCCTGACGACCTCATGGGCCTGGCGCAGGAAGTTGTTCTGCGTGACGACGGCCAGCGGCTCAATGCAGACCTTGAAGTCGGTCTCGGTGCCGACCTCGCCGCAGCGCCTCATCGTCTCCTTGAACCATGCCCATGCGTCCTCATAGTTGACTCCCTCCCTGATGTCGCGCTGCTGCGGCGAGCCCACCACCATCATCGTCCCGCCGATTGCGATGCCGAAGCGGACAAGGTCTTGGAGGTACTGCGCAGTCCGCTCGCGGACCTCGGGGTCTGGCGAGGTGACGTGCATTCCCTCCGGCCCGACGAGCAACCAGTGAATCCCCGCCACCTCGACACCGGTGCGCTCGGAGGCTGTGAGGATTTCGTGCTTCTGCTGATCCGTTATCTCGGCTACATGATCCGCGAGTGTGAACGGCGCAATTTCGATGCCGTCGAATCCCAGTTCTGCCGCCGTGTCGAACTGCCGCGGTATGGTCCAATGCTCTGCGTCCTCGGTGTAGAATATCTCGTTGCATATCGCGAACTTCATCAGCTTTCACCTGTTTCACACGTGGTTCAGAATACTACCGCTCGGCGCGCGTTGTGTGCGCATACTCTATATTTCGCCGGAATTGCACCAATGCCTCCCCTTGCTGCGTGCCTTCTGCTGAAGATCTGTCAGGGCTCCTTCCACGCCCGCCCTTTCTCCTAAAGTTACACTGGCGTGAACCGAAAGTTACATTGCTGTGGCAAGATTCAGCGGGCGATAGAACCGTGGCAGAAGAGACAGCGGGAGGCGACGTTGATTTGGCTGGATGTAGAGGAGAGTCAGTACTGGGCTGGTGCTTGATAGCCGCCCTTGTGGGGAGCTGTGGGCCTGCGTGTGCGACGGCGGTGACGATCTCCGCTGAGCGTGTGGCCCGCGCTTTCTACCCGGGAGAGCCCATCAGCCTGTGTGTGACCGTCGACTGCAGCAGCCAGAAGGCCGCCTTCGAGGTGTACGACTACTCTGGCAGACAGCGGCACAGCGGTGAGATAACGATCGGCGAGGGGCAGACGACAGTTGTCCAGATACCCGGCAAGTTCTCTTTTGGCTGGTACGGTTTCCGCCTGTCAGTTGATGCTGAGGTCGTCGAAGACGCCTTCTGCGTGATACCGCAGCCGCACAGCTACACGCGGGGAGACGATGCGCTTTTCCACATGCAGTTGTCGAGCTATGATGAACGCCACTACGCGGCGGCCGCGCAGTTGGGAATTCGCTGCCTGCGCACTGACCTGTCCTGGCCGGACATCGAGAGGGAGCCCGGGGAGTACGATTTTGAGGATTTCAACCGGAAGCTGCAGTTGTGCCGCAAGTACGGCATGAGACTGATGGCCACACTCGGCTACACGCCCAAATGGACGGCGGTCCAGCCGCAGAACGGTCCCGATGACTGGATCAGGACTGCTTCCTTTGTCTGGCATCCGCGCGACCTGGAGCACTGGCAGGGGCTGGTACACCGGGCGGTTGCGGAAGCGCGTAACGTGACCGTGGAGTGGCCGTCGCCGGAAATCCTCCCGGATGGTGCCCGCTATCGGACGCAGACGGCCCCGGTTGTGCAGAGCTGGGAGGTCTGGAACGAAGCCGACCACGCTTTCTATATGGGAAGTTGGGGGCGGTATCTCGACCTGCTGCGAGTCACCTACTGCACCGTCAAGGAGACATTTCCCGACTGCGAAGTGATCTATGGCGGGGCTTCCGGCAACTGGCAGACGATGTGCATCTGCTGCGCGAATCGCCACCAGCTCTACTTCGACCGCCTCGCCTACCATCCCAACACCACCGTTGATGCTGCCTTTATTCGCTGGTACCGGGGGATATACCAGCTTCCGTGGGTGGATGGCTTGCCTCGGGATACGTCCACCAATGATGGCTACCTTGTCTATGGGGGCGAAAAGATGGGCTTCGCCGACCACCAGCAAGAGCCGGGGGATCTGTTCCGGGTGCGCACGGAGATGATGTTCTGGAACCAGGACACCTACTTCCGGTCGAGCTGCGCGAACCAGTGGGTGGCGCGGCCGGGGCAGGTCGGCGGGCAGAATGCTCTGCTGCTGGAGAAGAACGGTGGCCTGGTGCCGACACCGCTGTACGCGGGCTTTGCAGCGGCGCGACACTGGCTGACCAATGCGACCTACGTGGGGCCGATCAGCATCGGCGAAAAGACCGAGGCACACATGCTGCTCAAGCTGGGGCGGCCACTGCTAATCGCATGGAGTGACGAGCACGAGAAAGTAATGATCAAGACCCAACATCGTGCCGAGCGCATCACTGTGATGGGCCGGCGGATAGACCTGCGGCGAGGCCAGACACTGACCAGACGACTCGGCCGCGCTCCCCTCATCGTATGGGGTGCAGATCCTGTGTACCTCCAGGAGGCGCTGAAGAGCCGCTATGAATTGTTCGCGTACACCGCCCTCGGCAACGACGCCGGCGACGTGTGGTTTTTCGGCGTGGACAAACTGATGGATGATGCGAGCAACTGGATACCTGCCGGATTCGAAGCCACGATGCAGCAGGCAGTTGACCGCGCCGCTGAGAGTCTCGGGTGCGAGGGCGCGGAGGGCCCCGTCGCCATCGAGGAGGCAATGGCGGTCTGCCAGTACGGTATGTTGCGCGTGGCTGCCAGGTGCACGGCAGATGGCGCAGTGCCGCCGCGGGCAGTCGTGACTGTGTTCCGGCTGGCGCGGATTCTCGAATGGCTTGCGCTGATCGCTGATGACCGCGCGCTGCTGTGGTCTGACGGCTATGCTTCGCGCGGCGAGATCGCTCGCTACCGCAACCGCATCCGCATCATAAGGGAACAGTTGGGAGGCGCGGAGGCGCAAAGCGACCCGCCTTTCGTGACGACGCTATTGCAGCGGGCCGAGAAGCAATTGGCGCGGGCCGCCGAGCTCAATGGCCGTGGCTCGCTGCGGGCCGCGAAGGGCGAGATATTCACCGCCGAGCATCTACTGGCAGTAGAAGAGCGCGTGGTGCGCCGCCTGTTTTCAGTAGCTGACTTCGGCACCGCCGTCCAGTTGCGCAAGACCCACCTGCTCGAGCCGGAGAGAGAGCACACGGTGGCGGTCACGCTGCACAACTACCTCAGCGCACCTGCCGGCGGAACCATACAGTTGTCAATCCCGGAGACATGGGAAGCCGTGACGCCGCTGCAGCACAGTTTTGAGGTCGGAGGGCACAGAGTGTCAGATGCCATCATGTTCAGATTCCAGATTCCCGGCGGCCCATTGCCCTGGCAGCATCTGACGCCGAATTCGCCCGACAGCCAGATCTGTATTGACGTCCCGCACGGCCTCCAGCCGATCAGCGAAGTCATCGTCAGGGGCCAGCTGGAGGATGGCACCGAACTGCTGCCGACGCTGTATCAGGTGTATGTCGGCAAGCTCAGTGACAGCGTCGAATCCTCCGGCACATCGGCCTCGCCCGGATTGTACGCCTCCGAGCCGGCTTCGGAGCATACCGCGGCCGTGCTCGCGCAATTGCGGCATTGGCTCTTGCCACAGGGACTGGGGGATTGAGGCAACGCGGCCTTTACAAAGCCAATGGTGCGTGCTAAACTGTATATTACGACGCGCGGTGGAGCAGTCAGGTAGCTCGCAAGGCTCATAACCTTGAGGTCGCAGGTTCGAATCCTGCCCGCGCTACCAAATGAATTCAGGGGATACGGGTATAACTCGTATCCTCTTTTTTGTGCCT
>JAUWOG010000590.1 GCA_030612305.1 Armatimonadota bacterium
GAGCAGTGGCCCACCTTCAGTATCGGCGCCGACTATGACGGCTCTCTCACCGCCGAAGCCGGCTTCGCCGATGTCCAGATATTCAACCGCATCATGCGCCCCGACCAGATCGCAGCCATTGCCCGCAATCTGCCCCTCGAAATTGCCGGCATCATAGACATCACCGCACCCGCAGCCGCCGCCACCGGACAGCCCATTACCATCGAGCTCAAGGCCGTCGCCGCCCAGCCTCTCACCCGACCTCACGCCGTCCTCATCACCCTCGACGACATCCCCATCGCTTCCGTCATGCCGCAGCCGCCGGCGGAAACCTGGGAGCCCGGCATGCCCATCGAACTCGAGCCCGTCACCGTCACCATCCCCCGTTACCTCCGCCTGCCGAAGGGCCACTACCAGCTCGATGCAATCCTCGAGGGCACCACAACCTCATCCATGATGCCTCGGCCCGCCGCCGACGTGCGCCTCTACGTAGCGGGGCCACAGCTCGATGTGCCCGACTACGTCATGCGCGACCTGAAGGTGTACTACCAGGGGAAGCCGTGGCTGAGTGACGAGCCGGGCAGCGGTTTCCTCTACGAAGACCGCTTCTTCTGGGACGATGAAGCCGGCCGCACACAGGCCGCCAAGCTCTGCCAGAGCGGCCAGATCAAAGATGCTCTCCGCTGCGTCCTTGTTGACAGACTCGAGGTGGACATTGACAGAGCCTTGCCCGTTTACACGCTGAAGAACAGTCCGGCGAGCGGTGCAAGCGCCGCCCCACACGTCCTCCTTATCCAGATGCGCTCAGACATCCCCGCCAGCGTCGGCCTCGAGGTGCTCGCCGCCGGCGACGAGTCGCTCTCTGACCGCTACCTCATCTGGGCCGTGCTCAATCCCAGCAGCGCCCGCCGTTCAGGTGCCGCGGAGTCATTCATCTTCTTCCCCAAGACGGAGGCTTGCGAGGTCCGCTTCACGCCACTGGCCGCGCCTGCCCCGGGAGCCGCTGAGCCGCCCCCGGTGCGCGAAATCGCCGTCTATAGACTCCTCGACCACCCCTCCGGCAACGTCACCCACCTGCCTGAGAGACGAGTCCCGCGCCGCAGCTTCGCCCTCGCACCACGCCATACCGAGCTCATCTATGAGGGCTTCGGCTTCGACGGCCGCGACCTCATGCAGCGCCAGTACTCCCTCCGCCAGCTACTCTACTACATGCAGTTCGTCGGCTTCGACCGCCTTCAGATCCATGCCGCCGACAACAGCCAGCAGCGCTTCTACGATGAGGCCATCCTCACCAACGCATGGCGCTGGGACCTCTTCGAGGACATCATCCCTCTCGCCACGGTGGCCGGCATCGGCATCGTCCCCGTCCTCCCGCCGCTCTCCAGCTTCGACCAGATCTTCACCTTCCGCAATCCCGACAGCTTCCAGATAGATGCCAATGGCAACGTCGTATCCGATACCGCAGGGCGCAAGTGTCCGGACCCGCTGCGACCCGAAGTCCAGAGGCAGCTACTCCGTTTCCTCGACGAGTTCTGCGACAAGCTCGTCGGCGCCGTCTGCGTCCCGGCCGTCGGCATGGCTGTTGACGGGAGCACCGGCACATGCTTCGCAACGACCCGGCCCGATCTCCCCGCAGAGAAGGTTGGCTACTCCGCCTTCGACCTGCTCCGCTTCGAGGCCCTCACTGGACTCGTCGTCACCCCCGGCACCAACAACCCCCTCGAAGCATACAACTGGCTCCGCAACGACCCGAACCTCTGGCAGCAGTGGATTGACTTCCGCTGCCGCCAGACACATGACCTCTGGACGAGGTGTCGCGACCTCATCGTCTCACGACACCCGCACCGCTACCTGCTGGTGGATACGAATCTGCCGGTTCCGCTCGCCCATTCCGACTATACCACGCAGCAGCTTCTCGCCCATCACGGCTATGATCCACAGCTCTATCGCGACGAGAAGGGCATGCGCATTGCCGCCAATGTCGCTGCCGGCCCCGTCTCGGACACGCCCGGCGAGCCGGCCTACGCGACTGCCGCCGGCATGGAGGCGCAACTCGATTCCACAACCCTCGGCGCCGGCAGGGAGATGCTGCACCCATTGCTACAGACACTGATGGCCGACAACCCCTACTGCATCACCCTCCGCACGAGCCTTGACGCCAAGGTCGGCCACGAGATGATGTTGCGCGGCTTTGCGCGGGCCTTCCGCGCGCTGCCCGCCGTCCCGCCCCAGGATTTCGACGGCGACATCTGGGCCAACCGCAGGAATATCTGGGTCCGGACATTCGGCGACTCCATTGCCGTCATCAACCCGACGCGCCGCAGCCAGCAGGTGCGGCTCACACTCAACGAGACGCTCCCGGCTAACACGCAGGTGATAGACGTGACGACAGGGGAGCGGGTGGAAATGATGCGGGGTCGCGGCCGCGCGCGTCTCATCCTCAACACCGACGCATACGACCTGCGCACGTTGCAGATACAGAGGCCGATGGTTCGCACCGGCGGCGGCCCCATCAACCCCTGACCCGGACTAATCCACCAAACGCGTGGCTCGGCCTCCTCCTCGCGCAGGTCGGCCTTTATGAGGATGCGCACCATCCTCTACCGAGTCCGTTGCCGTTCGCCTTTATACTCTCGTTGC
>JAUWOG010000575.1 GCA_030612305.1 Armatimonadota bacterium
GATAGGTTCGCGCGTCGGCTACGGGCCTGCGGTGACGGTGAAATCGGCGCGGGCGGTGAGTTCGGGATGGCCCGGCGAGTAGATGACAGCGCGGTACATGCCGACCGGCAAGGGCGAGAAATCAGCGGGCTGCTTGAAGACGGTAGCGGCCTTGTCGAGGCCGGGAATGGCGACGGGCTGAGGCGGGATGTAGCAGTGACGGCGCGCGTCTCCGAGGTCGGTATCGGCCGGGATGATGCTGCAGGCCAACTCGACTGTCGCGTCCTCGGAGGCCCTGTTGAGGACATCGCAGCTTACCCGGAACGGGTTCTCTCCCGCGATGTCGGCGGCAACCACCTCGTCGAGCGCGAGCGGAGAGGTATTGACCAGCCCGAGGCGGAGTCTGGTTGCGGCGGCGACGGCGCGAATCGCGGAGCCGCCATCACGCAGATGCTGCGGGCGCGCAGTGACGGTGAGGCGATAGTCGCCCGGGGGAGCCTGCGCGCGGCCGTCCATCCCCGCCGGATGCCAGTGGAAAGCACTCGTGCGGGTCCTATTCGGCTGCAGTGCGAAGGGGGCCGAAGAGGGCGACCAGGCACCGGCGGCGGCAGTGGGACGGAGCGTCCCCGTGACCAGGCGGTCGCCACGATTGGTCAGTGTCGCGGTCACCACATAGGAGCAGTCCCCCTCCAGGTCCACCTTGCGTATGGGCCGTGAGATGATGAGTCGCAGCGGGCCGTCGGCGCTGGAGTGTACCATGTCGGCGGTGAAGTCATGCACCGCGCCGGTAGCCATGACCGAGATGATGCGGGCAGGGCTGTGAGCTGCGAGGCCGTCGGGACGGGTGAAGTGCGCGCGGCCCTGCTCGTCGGTGAGGGCAGAGACCGACAGCGGTGCGTCGGGCCAGTCTATCGTGACGCGGGCGTCGGCGAAGGGAGCCCGCGTGTCGGAAACCACGAGGACATCGAGCCCGTCATGGGTGCGCTCGACCCGGTCCACGTGGATGAAGCTGAGATCCGGCGGCTTGAGGATACGCGCGCGGTCGAGAGTCACGGCGCGGTCGGCTTGCCAGCGGCTGTCGAAGTAGCCGGCCGCGACGAAATACGCCGCCTCGTAGCAGGTGACGGGCGGCTTGTTGTTGACATTCAGGACGTGGGGAAGCTGGGCCTGGTCGGTGTTGAAGACAACGTAGTCCGGATAGGCCCAGGGCAGCTTCTCCATGTCGTACTCGAGGCCTGCGGGGATGGTGCGATCCGGCTTGGTGAACCACTGTCCGCGCGCGATGAGCAGGTACTGGCGACCGTCGCACAGGGGATTCGGATAGCAGACGAAGGCGCCGAAGTTATCGCCGTGCCAGGTGCGGGCATCTCCCCCATCGTCGGCCACGGTGACATACGAGTCGCCCACGATGACGGGGACGTCGGCGGCGGCGTAGGCGGCCTGGAGGAGGCGGCTGGACTCGCGAGTGCCGAAGATGAGCAGGCCCCGGTCGCGCATCAGCCGGGTTGATATGTCGTCCTCGGGGAATGGTCCGATTGCATCCGGCGCAGCGCCGCGTCGGATCATGAAGGCGCGCCATGCGGAGGCGAAGGCCTCGGCCTCGCGGCGGTGCTGTGCGGCGAGCGCAGGAGTCCCGATAGTGCCATAGGCGACGACGAAGGGCCTGGTGAAGACCTCGCCGAGGGGGCCGGCCAACTCCGCTGTCTTGTGGGGGAGGAGACGCCTGGAGTCAGGCACGGGAAGCCAGGCAGCAATGTGGCCATCGGTGCCACGGAGCGCCTCGAAGGACAAGGTGGCCGGCGAGCCGCTGTAGCAGAGCAGCCCGTCGGCGTAGATGCCCACGGAGGCAGAGCCGGCCACGGGCGAGGCCTGCAGGTAGAGGGTGAAGGCGTCAACATTGTCGGTGGCGACGCTGACGGTATCGCCGGCGACACCTGAGCCGAGTACGGCAGGGAGGCCGAAAGTATGGAAGGCGTCAACGGCTCCCCAGTACATGCGGCCATGCTTGAGCAGATAAGTTGCGCAATGGAAGCTGTGCGGCTCGGCGACGCGCTCGCGACCGAGGAAGAAATCATAGATGGCACTGAGGCTGTATCCGCCGCCATGTCCCTTGTTGTAGTTGAGGGACATCTCGCTGTCGTAGCCGCCGCTCTGGACGCCGAGATTCCACAAGGCGGAGTGGAGCTGGATCCCGTTGTCGGGCCAGACCGTCGTGTCGCGGCCATCCACGATCGCCTTGACGGAGCCCCACTTCGCGCGCTGGGCCCAGTACAGCGGTGAGGCGGCCTGCAGCAACGGCCTGCGGAACTCCTCGATGGAATCGCGGTAGTCCCCGCGCGCATACCAGTGATGGTGCCAGAGCCGGAAATCGCTCCATCCGTCCACTCCGACGGCGGCGGCGAAAGTATCCGGATGGCGGACACCGTGACGAAATGCGCCGGTGCCGCCCATGGAACTGCCGGTCATGTAGAGGCGGCCGGGATCGAGGCCGAAGCGGGCAGTGGCGTCCCTGACGACCTCCATGGTGGCGATCTCGCCAATGCCCTCGTAGAACTGCGGGCCTCGGGCGTTGAGGTTGATGAGCGCCCAGGCGTGGGTGTCGGCCCATCCTTTCTGCCAGTCGGAGAAACTGCTGCTGACCCCCCAGCCGTAGCCGTGCATGGGGACGACGGCCGGATGGCCGCCGCCGGCAGGTCGCACGCCAGGCACGTAGATACCATAGGCCTGCC
>JAUWOG010000179.1 GCA_030612305.1 Armatimonadota bacterium
AGATCCCCGGCATTGTCTATGAGGAGAGCGGTCAGGCCGCCGAGACGGAGCGGGATGACACCGTGAGCCTCGATGAGTTTGCGCTGCCGGCCTATGACACCGAGACGTACCCGGCGATGGCGGGCGATGAGAAGATAAAGATGGTGGTTCTGAGCGAGAGCCGAGGTTGCCCGAACCGCTGTGCCTTCTGCGTGCATCCGATGGAGGACGGTGGCCGGCAACGCCTCGCTTCACCCACGAAGATCGTTGATACGATGCAGACAATGCAGGAGCTGCACGGCATCTCGGTCTTCCGCTTCGGGGGAGCCTCGACGCCGGGGAGCCTCATGTACGAGGTGGCCGAGGGGATCATTCGTCGCGGCCTTGATGTGCAATACAACACGTTCGGCCATTTTCGCAGCGCTAGCCCCGACCACTTCGAGGTGATGGCGCGCTCAGGGCTGTACTCGATCTTCTTCGGCCTGGAGTCCGGCTCCCAGGAGATACTCGACAGAGCGGTGCACAAGGGGATCAAGCTCGCGACGGTCGAGGAGACACTGCGCGCAGCCCAGGCGGCCGGGATATTCTCCGCCGCGTCCATGATCGTGCCGCTGCCATTCGACACCGAGGAGACCCTTGCCGAGAGCCTCGATTTCATCACGCGCCTGCGACCCGACTCCGTGCCGCTCCAGTTCCCCGGCGTCTTCCCCGGCACCCCCTGGATAGAGAAGCCCGAGGAGTACAATATCGAGATTGATGACGTTGAGCGCTTCCTGCTCGATAACCTCGACTACCGCTTCAAGCTGCTGTTTCCGCCGCAGTTCTGGGACCCGCTGCCGTACAGGGTCAACGGGATGACGTTCCATGAATTCACGGCGGTGACGATGGAGTTTGCCGGGCAGCTTGAGGCGGCCGGGATCCTCACGAACTTCTCGCATACGCTGGCCGCGATCGCGCAGTCGGCGGAGATGGAACCCCGGCAGTTGCGTGACATGGCCCAGTTGTGGTGCGTCACCGGCGATGCCGAAGCCATGGGGAATATGGTGAGGAAGGCAAACCGGGGGATACCGGGCGCAAGCGGACCTTGCGCTTAGGAGCTTGCTGCGCAAACTCCACGCTCCACGGGAGGAAGGGCAGACCACGCGTTGGGCGGAAAGGCCGAGCCACGCGTTGGTGAGTAATTCGGGTCAGGAGCCGGGGACGCCGACCTCCTTCAGTAGCTCAGTCACCTCGAAAGGCTTCCTCAGAACCGCGTCCAGATACGGGGATTTGACGAGGTCCGCGTGTTCGTCCACGTAGGCACTGATAAGGACGACGCGAGTCTCCGGCGACATTTCCTTGACGCGTTGCGCCATATCCGTTCCGAGCAGGCCCGGCAAGCGGAGGTCGGTGACGACTACACTCGGTACGCCCCTCGCCTCCTCGACGTACGCGACGAACTTGCTGAGGCCGGCAGACGCATCCTCGACGCTCTCGACAGTGAGGCCGGCGCCAATGAGCATGGCCTTGAGGCTGCTGAGCACTTCCGCATCATCGTCAACGACGAGGACATCCGGGACGCGGACGGCAGATCTGTCCGCCGCCTGCCGCGCCACCTTCTCCGTCTCCGCCTCAGTCACCGGCGCATCTGCATCTGCGGTCGTCGCGGCGTGAACGGCGGCCTCCTCGACACCCGCAGCAATAGCCTGTCGCGCGTCCTCCTCGCTCGCTTCGATATCTGCCCTCGCCGCCGCCTCAATGGCCGCTTCATCAGCCACCGGCAGGCTTATCGTGACGGTCGTGCCGACACCGACTTCGCTGGCGATCTCGAGAGAGCCATTGTGGCGACCGATTACCTTGCGAGCGACGCTGAGGCCAAGTCCGGAGCCGTTCTCGCCCTTGGTCGTGAAGAACGGCTCGCCGATGCGGCCCATCAACTCGGGGGGGATGCCGACACCGTTGTCCTGGACCTGGATGATGACGTTATCGCCGTCGGTGTCAGTCCGTATCGTGACCTCGCCGCCATCAATCAGGGCCTGTCGCGCGTTGATGACGATGTTCATAATGGCGGTGCGCAAGGCGGTGGCGCTGGCGTAAACCCGTGGCACATCGAGTGTCTCTACGGTAACAGTGGTGCCGTTGCTGCGCTTGGAACCACCGACGCCCATGTTGACTACGTCTGCGATGATGTCATCGACTTCGACGAGTTCGGCGGGGTCGTAGGGGTTGGCTTTCGAGATGCCCGCGATACGTTCAACGGCATGTGCGCCGTCGCGCGCGGCGCGGACGATGTCCTCGAGGGCATCCTGGACGGTGCTCGCACTGATCTGTGAGGACTGCTTGAGTTCCATCAGCAGCATCTCGATGCGGAGGAGGATGGCGGTGAGGAAGTTGCGGACGTCGTGTGCGACCTCGGCGGCAATCTCCCCGATGGCGTTGAGGCGCGCGACCTTGGCCAGTTGCGTCTCGATGGAGTTGTGAGCGGCCGCGAGGTTGTCGTACATGACGCCCTGATCAGGGGTGGATGAGGACTCGTCGAGGGTGCTCAGTTGCCACGAGATTGCTTCGGCTGCCGGCCTAAGCTGTTGGATGAGTTCCTGCTCCTTCTGGCGCTGGGCGCGCCTGGTGATGGCACGGTCGGCGACGGCCGTGATCTCATCCACGGAAAACGGCTTGGTGATATAGTCAATTGCGCCGTGGCGAACCGCCTGTTGAGCGGTGTCAACGGCGGCATAGGCGGTGATGAGGACGACCTCGGTCTCAGGGTCAATATCCTTGAGGCGGCGCAGCACCTCGGTGCCGTCCATCTCCGGCATCTTGATGTCGAGGAAGACGAGGTCGGGGCTGTGTTGCCTGGCGAGCCTGAGGCCGCGGACAGCGCCATCGGCCAGGATGACCTCGTAGTCGTTCATCAGTATCATGCGTAGCGAGTCGCGAGGCCCGGGCTCATCATCTATGATGAGGACTGTGGGATTGCCCATCTATTTCTTCCCTTCGGCGGGCAGTCTGTCGGAGGCGGCGATGGGGAACTCGACATGGAACTCGATCCTACCGTTTTCGGCGGCGGCGCGGAGGTTACCGCCCTGTTTGCTGAGAATCTGCCGGCTGATTGCGGGGCCGAGATCGGCATCCGGCTGCTCGAGCGCGAAGAGGGGATCAATGATGCGTTCGAGTTCGGGGTCGCGCGCGTTGCCGGAGCCGCTGAAGGTCACGGAGGCACTGGCGGGCATGCCACCGTTCTGCCCCACGACTACCCTGACCGGCGTAGCGTTCCCCGCGCGGAGGTAGCGAAGCAGATAGACGAAGGCGTCGCGGGTGGGTTGTGGGTCCGCGACGATGCGCGGCACAGGCTCATTGACCTGGAGATCGGGCTCGACGCCTTGGCCGTATTCGGGACTCGCGACTGCCTCGATGGCCTGTTCGACGATATCGGTGAGCTGAACGACCGCGAGATCGGGCTCCGGCTGCTCGACGACGAGGAGCAACTCCTTGATGAAGCGCTGGAGGCGCTCGAGTTCGGGGTTGACAGTGGTGCGCCAGAAGTCGGCACAATCGTCGCTGGCGTCCGCTCGGGCCATCAACTGTGCGTAGGTCTGGATAGCGGTGAGGGGGGTGCGGACGTTGTGGGCGATTCGTCCCACGATCTGGGCAAGTCCGTCGAGGCGTTGCCGGCGACGGTCTCGTGCCGCACGGGTGACCGGGCCGGTGACGTCTTCGAGGAGCATTACGCTGCCGGCGGGCGCGCCAGTGTCATCGAGGATCTGAGAGGTACTGACGCGGAGGAAGATGTCGAGGCTGGAGAGGTGGACTTTCTCGCCGCTGATTGCGGCCTCCGGCGTATTGAAGGCAGCATGAAGCTGGTCGCCGAGAGGAGACGGGAGGCAGCGGAGATCGGCACCAAGCATGTCGGCTTCCTTGATGCCGAGTACGTCGGCTGCATAGGGGTTGGCCAGAGCGATGCGCTCATCGCGTCCCAGGGTGATGAGCCCACAGTTAATGCCGTAGAGGCTGCTCTGGAGGTATGCAGTGGTGGTGCGCAGCGCAGCCTGCAGCCGGAGGTTCTCCACCTGCAGCGCTACGTAGCCGGCGAGGACGAAGAGGCCCTCGAGTTCAGAGGCGGTGTACGGCTCGCCAACGACCTTCTCGCCAAGCAGCAGCAGTCCATCAAGGCGACCACTGACGGTGAACGGGACGACAACATGCCCCCTGAAGATGGCGAGCTCCCTGCTGATGGCCGCGGCCGTGGCACTGTCAGCCCACCCGGACAGCTCGCCCTTGGTGAGCACGCGTGAGTTGAGGTTGTACCAGGTGACGAGAGCATCGTCAGGGCAGAGGCATCCGCGTTCAGCTATGCCGGTGTGCAGTCCCCGAGAGGCCTTCGCGGTGAGACATTCGGCGTCCTCATCTCTATAGAGGAAGCAGTGAGATGCGCAGCGCGCAAGCTGGACGGCGGCCTCGACGTAGGCAGCAAGCAGGCGGTCGAGGTCGAAGTTGCCTGCGAGAGCGGCGATGAGGTTATGGATGACGTGCTCGTTGACCGGTGCATCGGGCGGCATCGGGGTCGCAGTCGGCGGCGGCGGGCTAGTGGCGACGAGCGAACTGCCGGTGGCATGCGAGCCAGCCGTGGCAAGCTGTGCCTGCTGGAGTGCGGAGCTGAGTACCTCGCCGAACTCGGCGGGGGTGGCATTCGGATCGAGCCAGTAGTCGGGGACGGGGAGGCCTGTCTCCGTGCGGAGCTGATCCCTGACGTCCTGTGGCGCGATGAAGATGGCGACCGCGTCGGGGGTGGCTTCGGCGGCCGCCTTGTATCCGAGGAGGCGCTCGGTGGTCAATGGTTCCATGTCGGCGATGATTATGGCGACGGGCATCGCGCGGACGATGTCTATGGCTGCTGACGCGGTGGCAGGCAGCAGGAGAGCACGGTGGGCAAGATGCTGGGTGACCTTTTCAATCCACTGCGGATTGAGGTCACTTGCCAGGGCAATGAGCATGTTCAGGCTTCCCCATTGTTGGAACTGATCGGTAGTCGCACGATGAACTCAGTACCTGTCCAGCGGTCGGAATGGACCTCGATGACGCCATTGTGCTCCTCGATGATGGTCTCGCAGATGGCGAGGCCGAGACCGGTGCCCCCGACGCGGCGGGAATAGAAGGGTTTGAATATCTCCCCAATCTGCTCCTGGGTGATGTGACTGTTGGCATTCTGTACTCCTATTGCTACCACTTCAGTCTGCTCACTATCAACATCTTCATGGGTGGTGATCCTGACCAGGCCGTCTTCAGGCTCGGCATCAACGGCGTTAGCGACGAGGTTGAGGATGGCCTGATGGAGGCGGCTTTCATCGCCGATGGGGTGCCGGTCGTTGGCATGGAGGTCGGTGATGAGTGTGACACCGCGGGCTTCCGCATGGGCTGACATTGCCCGGGCGACTGCGGAGCAGACCGCATTGACGTCGAGGTCTTCAACGACGGCGTCGGCGGGCTTGGAGAGCATCATCAGGTCGCTGAGGAGGCGGTCAATGCGGTTAATCTCCTCGTGGGTGGTGGCAAGGAAGTTGTCGCGGAACTCAGGGTCCGCCCAACGGGTGGGCAGGAGTTCGGCGAATGTACGGATGGCGACAAGCGGGTTGCGTATCTCGTGAGCCATGCCTGCGGAGAGGACGCGTATGAGGGCGAGATGCTCGGCTTCGCGGCGCTCGCGTTCGAGTTCTTCGACG
>JAUWOG010000762.1 GCA_030612305.1 Armatimonadota bacterium
GCTGCGGGTGACGGTGACCGCCTGGCTCGTGATGCGGCAGACGCCGGGGCTGAACTCGTTGTCGGCGTCGGCGGCGATGGCACCCTTTCGGAACTTCTCAACGGGCTGATGGGGTCTAACATACCGTGTGGGATGATCCCATGCGGCACCGGCAATGACTTCGCGCGCTTCGTCGGAATAGAGGGAAATGCCCAAGCGGCGGCGAAACAGATAATAGCCGGCAGCCCGCTGCCCATTGACATGGGCCGCCTCGCTAGCTCGCAGCGCCATTTCGTCAACACTGTCGGCGTCGGTTTTGATGCCGCAGTCGCGGGGCGCATCAATCGCCGCAAGCGCCTCACTCAGGGCCTTCTCGCCTATGGGCCCGCTATCATCGGCGAGCTGGTTATCGGCCATTTCCTCGCCGCTACGGTCGAAGTGGATGGCCGGGCCTTCGACGGTGAGTGGCTGCTGGTCGCGGTCGCCAATGGCAACGCCTACGGCGGGGGCTTCAAGATCGCGCCCAACGCCGCGTATGACGATGGACTCCTTGATGTCGTGCTCGTCGAGCGGATGGGGCGACTCGGTGTCCTGCGCACTCTGCCCCAGGCCTACCGGGGCGAGCACGAGCATCATCCGCAGGTCACGATGCTGCGCGGCCGCCATATCAGCATCGAAACCGAGGCACCTGCGCCGGCGCTCGTGGACGGGGACCTCTTGGCTGACACGCCGCTGGAGATAGACGTAGTGCCCGGTGCCGGGCTTCTCTGGAAGTAGAATACGACAGGAGAGACCGACGATGAACAGATATCTGACAATCCTTGCAGGCATCTTGATACTCGTGATCCTGGCCGGCTGTGGCGGTGGCGTCCAGCAGGCTTCGCCACGCCGCGATGTGGCAGGAGTATCCGGGCCGAGTCGTGGCGGTACTGCTGAGCCCGCTGCCAAAGCCACTGCCGAGGAATTCAACTACCAGGGCTGGCAGGCCGTCCGCCTCCAAAACGGCCTCGTCACGCTCGTAGCCGTGCCGGAAATCGGCGGCCGCATCATGGAGTACAAGCTCGCCGGGCACCCGCTTCTCTGGGTCAATCCCAACGAACTGGGCAAGCGATACACGCCGGATGAGATGGCCGACGGGAGCCCGTATCCTGACTTCGGCGGCTACCGGACGGTCCCTGTGCCACTCGACGAGAGCGCCATGCCGGCGGACGAAGTAAGCTCGCTGGATGCCGGCAGATGGACCCATGAGATACTCACTGCTCGTGGCCGGCGCGCCGAGGTCCAGATGACCAGCCCGCCCGACGCAGTCACCGGCCTCCGGATTACCCGCACCATCACCATCTATGCCGGAACCACCAATGTCCGCATCACCGAGAAGATCACCAACATCAGCGACGTAGCGGTCGAATACAGCATCGGCCATACCTCACAGGTCATCGGCTCGCTGGCTGCTGACGCCACCTTCTCCCCCGAGTCGCGCATCTATTTCCCGCTCAACGAGGACAGCAAGCACAAGCGCCGCTTCACCTACATCAACGAGAGCGGCATCGAGCAGTTCGT
>JAUWOG010000434.1 GCA_030612305.1 Armatimonadota bacterium
AGGAGATAGAGACACCCTCATGGGGATATGCGGATTCAGGGACGCGCTTCGGGACGTACGCGCAGGCGGGCGCGGCGATTACCGCCGAGGAGAAGCTCGCCGATGCCGCGCAGGTGCATGAGTTCACCGGCATCGCGCCCGCTGTGGCGGTGCACATGGCATGGGATTTCCCCGACGGCTTCGACCCGGCGCTGACTGAGTATGCCGAGAGTCTCGGCGTCCGCATCGGCGCCATCAATCCGACCTGCTTACAGGACCCCGAAGGGCTGATGGGGACTATCGCCAATCCCGATGCACGCATCCGGCAGAAGGCCATAGACCATATACTGGAATCGGTCGAGGTGGGGCGACAGGCGGGGTCGCGGCACCTGAGCCTGTGGTTCGCCGACGGGACCAGCTACCCCGGCCAGGATGACATCATCGCGCGGCGGCAGCGCGTCACGGAGAGCCTGCAGATCGTCTATGCGGCGATGCCGGAGACGATGACGATGCTCATCGAGTCCAAGCCGTTCGAGCCGGCGTTCTATCACACCGAAATTGCCGACTGGGGGATGGCGTATCTGTTCGCGAGGAAGTGCGGCGAGCGGGCAAAGGTGCTCATTGACCTGGGGCACCACCTGCCCGGGACGAACATCGAGCACATCGTGGCGACGCTGCTGGATGAGGGGATGCTGGGGGGATTCCATTTCAACAACGCCAAATACGCCGACGATGACCTG
The DNA here is from genome assembly GCA_030612305.1 of Armatimonadota bacterium. Taxonomy (GTDB): domain Bacteria; phylum Armatimonadota; class Zipacnadia; order Zipacnadales; family UBA11051; genus UBA11051. The sequence continues at coordinate 720 of JAUWOG010000434.1, forward strand.
GCGACCGGCTCGGTCAAACCGTACCAGGATTTCCTGATATTCGACCAGCTTGTGACCGCCGAGAGCAAGCCCGGCGCGGCGCAGATCGCCTACATGATTGACCAGAGCTTCAACGTGAAGCCGAAGATAGCGGGGATGATCCAGAGCTGCCTCAATATCCAGCGGAGCTATACGAAGGCGCTGCTGGTGGACCGCAAGGGACTGGCGGCGGCGCGGTCAGAGTGCGATATCATCGCCGCCGAGGAGTGCCTCACGCGCGCCTTCAACACCGATGTCGAGCCGCTGCTGATGGTAGTGCGGGAGGAGACGGGCCGGAGCCCTGAGCCGCTGGCGGCGTACCTGGCAAGCGGCTACCAGGAGCAGATAGAGCAGGAGCGCGGCATACGAGAGGCCGGCGGCGGGCTGGGGTAGAGCCGCTAGCAAGATAGGGTGATGCGGGTCAGAAGTGGTCGCAGCCGTAATAGACCGACTCCTGCTTGGGGAAGAGGATGCGGAGCAGTTTGCGGTATTGCTGAGGAATGCTGATGCCTCGGAGGGCGAGCGTCTCCGCCAGTTCGTCTATCGTCGCGGCCCCACACGCCAGCAGGAAGAACTCCCTGCCGCTGATGTCCAGAGGCAGCTCCGGCTCATCGTCACAGACCCTCGCCTCCGGTCCGTGAATGCGCAATGTGGCCCTCTGCCCCACCTGGTCAAAGCCGACTGTCAGCGGCTGGCTGACGGCAAGGCCCGCCTGCTGGAGCCGGCCGTTGAACGCCGGAATGAGCTTGTCAAACAGCGAGCGCAGGTTGATCACGCGCAGCATCATGCCCTCGTGGACGCTGTGGCTGATGCGTTCATCGAGAGCCCCGCCGAACACCGCCAGCAGCGGGTGGCTGAACGGCAGGCGACACGTGAGTTCCTCGACCTCAGCATCCATCGCGGCGCTCAGGATCGCCTCCGCCAATGTCACGAAGGCCTGGACGTGACCGTCTCTGCAACATGCCTCGGAGATGGCTTCGGGGGAACCGCTGACATAGGCGCAGACCTCGCCGTCCTTCATTGCGACCAGCCAGGGCCGGCAGCCGAGGTATTGGGAATGCTTGTCCTGCCAGTATTCCGGATGGCGCACCATTGCCAGAGCCTTATGCGCGTTGTATTCGTCATAGCAGCGCATGACCTGGGGCAGGTCGGTGGCTTCCTCGTACTGGCGCACCGTGTAGGGACCATCGCCAGCCTGGGCGCGGAGGGCCTTCGGCACGGGGACGGAGCATGAGTGCTCGGGAAAGCAATCCCAGCCGGTGCGCCGATAGAAGCCGACCAGGCCGCCGAAGAGCATGCTGATGTCATAGCCCTGCTCTTCCATGTAGGTGACCTGGGCCTCGAGCAGACGCGTCGAGTAGCCTCTACGACGGTAGTCGGGATGAGTTGATACGCCACCGATGCCGCCCATCTCGACGCGCACACCGCCGATGCGTACCGGTCGGTTCGCGACTCGCACCGCCGAGACGATCTTGTCGTCCTCGACGATGACCTTGAGCTGCGACAAGTCGAGAGTCGTGTCGTCGTACATCGCTCTCTCGAAACGCTCGCGAGGGGCAGCGTCCTGGAAAGCGAGCACAAAATGCTCAATCAGCTTTTCGAGTTCGTCTGCTCTGACATCACGTAGCTCCACTGGCAATACCTCCGGGGCGGGGATGGCTGCAACCGCCATGGTTCTCTCACAACAAGGATTTCGCTGCCGGCTATGGAAATCCTTCAGGGAACATGCGCGAGGCGAGAGGAAGATGCCATAGTGGCGGACTACGAGCTAGTTGATCTCACGCAGGTGGCGGACCTGGTGGGGCAGGTGACGGCGCTGAACCTGGCGGCGTTTGCCGAGTATGAGGGCGCTCCGGATCTGGACGAGAGCTTCACGGAATGGTACCTGCGGCGGCCCGGCTCGACGCTTCAGCTCTGCGTCGGGGCCCTGCATGGCGATGAGCTGGTCTCGATGGCGCTGGTCGCGATTCAGCGGGTGCGGATCGGCGGGCGGCTGCTTGACTGCGGCATCATCGACTCGGTGGCTACGGAGCCGGCTCACTGGCGGCAGGGACTGGCACGCAAGCTGATGGACATGGCGCATGAGAGGATGGAGGCGGCCGGCGCTGATGCCGGCCTGCTCTACACTAATCCCGAAGACCATCCGTATCGTTTCTACGAGCGGCTCGGCTACCAGACGCGGGCGGTCTGTCAGATGATGCAGGCGCGGCGGCCAGCCGAGGGCGGCTCGCTGCAGGTCAGGGCCGCGCAGGCGGTAGAACATGAGCCTCTCGCCGGCATCATCAATGATTTCTACGGGGCGTACGAGGGCTTCGCGCCACTGGATGAGAAACTCTGGGAATGGCACAAGGTGGACAGACCGGCGGACATGCGGGCAGAGGTCCTGGTGGCTGAAGCCGGTGGCGAACTCGTGGCCACGTGCACGTGGGCGGAGACCTCGCTGTTTCTTCAGGGAGAGGATGTGGCAGTGGCGGCGCTTGCCGATTTCGCGTATCGGCCGGAACTCTGCGACGGGGCGGACGCGCTGAGCAGTCTGCTGGCCGCCGCTCCGCAGCAGACAGTAGTGTGCCTGCTCGATGAGCATGACCCGCTGCTGGGGCTGTATGCAGAGGCAGGCTTCGAGAAGGCGGTCAGCGAGGCAAGCATGGTACTGCCCTTTTCCGACGACGCGCACGAGGCGATGGAAGTCAAGCCGGGGCCGTGGTATGTGATGATCGAGTCCGTGATCGGGATGTGAGAGGCAGCAGGATGGCGGAAGCAATCGTCCATATCCTGATGATGACCGTGAAG
>JAUWOG010000238.1 GCA_030612305.1 Armatimonadota bacterium
CCTGCGCCTCGCAAGACCGCCCGCGCCTGTTGTCAGCGCCTAAATATGAGGTATAATGTAGTCGGAGCGCTGGACGGTGGCGGAGGGCGCCATTCGCTCATCAGAGGCAACCGCCCATGACGATTCGACGGCTCTACATCCTGGCGCTGTGTGCGACGGCTGGATTTGTCGCCGCCGGCCGAGCCGTGGCCGCCGAAAACACGCAGGTGCGCAACCAGAGGTTCGACCTTGTCGAGCCCGACGAGCATGAGGCCGCCTACGGCACCTTCACGTCCATTGGCGGCACCGGGAGCACCGGCGGCACCGGCCCCTACGGAGACTACGTCGCCGAGTCGCCGGGCGAGGCCGTCACCCATGCCGCGACGCAAGCGGCTGCCACCTGGACGACGGCGCATGTGAAACGCCGAGAGGTCATCAGGCCATTCGATGCCGCACATGTCCCGGAACCGCTGGATGACGCGCCGCTCTCAAAGATCAGGCTGCCCGAGCCCGACACGCCCGACGATACCTTCCCCGAAGACAGAATTGACATTGCTGCCATGCTCGGCATCGGAGCGGCCAAGCCCGAGGATGACAGCCCCGTGCAGGTCAGGGACTTCTTCCCCAATTTCCTCTCAGCCTTCGCTGTGGCGTTGCTCGGCGCTGTGGCGGGCCTGGGCATCACCTACTGGCGCGTCACTCGCGGACAAGTCCAGAGGCCGCGCAAGCCCCCCAGGGTAATCAAGTAGGCCTCGCCATCTTCTCTTGATGTCGCCGGCTACCTTCGCGGACTATCCCCTCGGAACTCACACCACACGCATCGTATGGAGGACTTCCCTCGCGCGGCGGTGAATCATCCCACCGTATGCCACCACCGACTATGTGGCCTAACGACGCCGTGCGGAGGGAACGACCATGCCCCGGGATCTCAATAGCATCACCCACACCTTGAGTAATGCGGCCCTGGACCTCACGTGGCAGAATGGCTGGCTCGCAGTCGAGAACCGCATCTCCGGTACGCGCCGGCGCTTCGACTTCCCGGCCTTCGCCATCAAGCTCAACGGCGAGTGCCTGTCGGGCGATGATTTCGCGCTGGAAGACATGACGACTTCGGCCCACGAAGTGACCTTCATTTACCGCGACGACGAGACCGGCATCGAGGCTCGCGTCCGCTACTGGCTTGAGGATGACAAGCCCTGGTTCCGCAAGCAACTGACACTCAGCGCCTCGGAGGACATGCCTACACCTGACCGCGTATGGGTGGATGTGCAGACCGATCCTCCGCAGCCGATTCGCAGAGTCGGCTACGGTCTGCGCGGCGGCCCTGACGCCGAGCAGCAAGTCGGCCTCGACACCTATGCCGACCAGCCCGGATGCGGCTTCCCCGTCTATGCCGGAGATTGGTTCTTCGGGCTCGAGCACGCCTCCGGCTTCACCGTCCCCGGCGAACGGCTGGAGCTTTACCAGCATCCGGTCTGGGAGGAGGGTCGCGTCATCGAGAGCTTTCCCGCGGTCTTCGGGGTGGCGGCGAGCCACGAGGCTGTGCCTGAGGCGTTTATGGACTATCTCTGGCATGTCCGCATCCCCAGATTGCCCGAGCCGCTGGTAACCGTCAGTGTAGGCTGGTCAACTCGCGTGCTCAGCGGCGGCGAGTACACATTCTCATGGGAGTCGATGGACGCCTTCCTCGATGCGATGCTGGCAATCGGCCTCAAGCCTGATGCGATGGCCCTTGATGCCGGCTACTTCGACCGGGCTTCGCTCTACCACGGCAAGAATGATGACGACGAGGACACGAAGCTCATTGCGCTGCGCAAGCGTCTTGAGGAAAACGGGATGAAGCTGTCGCTCTGGGTGAGTCACAACGGGCGGACGGGCCTTAACATGGACTGGGTTCAGGAGCAAGGGTGGGCTCTTGGCGACGGCCCGGGCACGTACCACGGCATGGATTTCGTCGTGATGATGCAGCCCAGCTTCGAGGAGCCGCTGGCCCGGCGTTTCGAACGTCTCGTCGGCCCGGTCGGCACCGACCACCTCAAGATAGACTGGGACAACGAGTGCGCGACGAATCCCGATTTCGACGATATCTATCCCACTGCCGATCACGTCCGCGAGATGAGCCTGAAGATATTCAACCGCATTGACCGCCGGATGCGACGGGCCAATCCGGACCTCGTCACACGGAACGGCTGGTGGCCCAGTCCCTGGTGGCTCCAGGCAGCCGATCACGTGTGGCTGGTCAACTCCGGCGATCTGGAATACGCCGTCTGGCCGTCGCGCACCCAGCGCGAGCGCGACAATACCCACCGCGATGCGATGTACTACCAGATACAGCGAGCCGCAGAAACGCCGATGCCCTTCGATGCCTACGACAATCACGGCTTCTCAGACGCAGTGGACAACCCCTTCCACGATGAGCCCGATACATGGCTTGACAATCTCGTGCTGCAGTTCACGCGCGGCACGACGTATCTGCACATGACCTTCTGTCCGGAGGCGCTGCGGCAGTTGCAGGCGGAGCACACGCAGGGGGCACTCGATTGGTTCCACGCGCACGCCGATGAGCTGGGCACACGCCATACGCGCATGGTCCTGGGCCATCCCGCTCATGGCGAGATATACGGCTACCTCCACGAATCCCCCGCCAGTGCCTGGCTGGTGCTGCGCAATCCGTCCGTCGAGCCGCAAAGCGTGGGGCTGCCCCTGGCCGACTGGCTGGGATATACGCCCGGCACGGTTCGCCAGGTTTATCCCTACTGGCAGGATCTGGCCGAGCTCAACGCTGAGTTGCTCGGTCATGAGGTCGTACTGCTCCATATCACCCGTGACCCACAGCCGGAGGTCTCCCCTATCGCGGGCGCACCGTTCATGGTCTGTGCCCGCGGCGATCGCTTCACGTACAACTTCCCCGGCAACGCACCGCTCAGCGACGACGTCGGCCCCATCGTTCACCCCGAGATGCAGATTCCGGCGTTCTCCGCCGAGCAGACCGCGAACGAAGCGATCGAGGGCGGCTGGCGGCTGCAGTGGTATCTCGGCGTTCCGCATCGCACCGAGAAGGCTGAGCTACTCGTCTCCGTGCGCGGCCCCCAGGAAATCCTCGACTCGCTCACGCTCAAGGGCGGCGTCTGCCGGTACAAGGGTGTTGATGCCCGCCACGTGGCTCCGGTCGAGCGCATCTTCCGCAAGGAGACAAGCGGCTATGGCACAGTGAAGACGCTGCCGCCTGTGGGGCCGCGCGAGCGTGATGACTACGTGTTCAAGGTGCCCGACGGCGGCTACTCCTCGGCCACAGTGGAGGCTCTCGGCGAGGGGGCTGATCAGCTCACCTTCGAGGCCTGGCTGCAGGGCTACGAGGCACCCGCGCGCCAGACGATTGTCAGCGACACGCCGCCGGCAGAGGGGGCGCTGCTGCCCCGCCATCCCTACGGCTTCTCTCGCTGCCTGAAGCTGTAGAATCCGTCCGCGGAAAGCTTTGGCTAAAATGTGAACCGCCCATTCGGGTCAAATAGTGAACGAGTGGGACAGCACCGTACATTATTGAAGACTCTGGTCTGAATGGACACGCCCAGTTCATCCAGAGTATCTGGGGCAGAGGGATTTTCGGGTCGATTCGGGGCAACGTGTAGAATTAGCCGCAAAATGGTCACTCCACTACACAGATTCCTGACGGAAAGTTCCGCGTTGACTAGAGGGGTGTAGGCCGAATCCGGGCGAATCCGGGGGGTGAGTACAGGGGTCACGCTCGATTTCGTATAAGTTTGCAGCAATTCATTATACCGATTTTGAGGCTGAGTGTAGGGGTCAAAGAGGGTGACCCCCACTCATAAAGAGGGGTACTGCAGGGGGCAAATGGCGCATATCTACCCTGTCGAGGATGGCTGGCCCGCGCCCAGCTTGGGGGATGCTGCGCATTCCATCGGAGTTTGCTGGCGCGAACTCCACCGCGATGATGATACCCAGGTAGTGCCTTTTGCCGCTCCCCGAGCGATGCTTTTTTCGGTCCCCGGGTGATGCTTTTTGCGGTCGGCGATCAACACGCTCGCGAGCGCCGATTGATACATTTGCGCGGGGTGGCTGGCAGGCCTGCGGCGGCCTTCGCATCTCATCTTAGGGCAGACCTACTCTTCAGGCTCCCACTCATCAGTCCGGAACGGCGAGGCGGGCAGGTTGTCAACGTGGTACAGCGTGCAATCCGGGTTGTTCTCCCAGCCGTAACGCACCGCCACAGGCTCCGGGACCTCGTCACTGCTGACCATTATCGCCGTGAACTCGTCCGCGAACTCGGCCTTCGCCGGCACGAACTTCCGGTCCTTGCCGGCGATGGTGAAGCCCCGCAAGGCCACGAAGTCTCGGGCAAGCATGGCTACATCCCCGATGTCGAAACTCAATCGCACCTGCTTGCCTTCAATCCTCATCTCCTTGTAGATGGGCCCCGAATAGATGGCATCCTGACCGTACGCCAACGCCAGCGCCGCCTGCCCCAACTGATACCCGACCGCCCGCTTGTTCTTGGGGTGGATATCGTCGGGCTCGCCGACGTCTATCGTGACTGCCATGGCGGTATTGGGCAGGGAGAGTGTCTGGAGTTGGGCTTCCCGGAGAAGCGGCCAGTTGCCTTCACCGTCGAAGTTGGCAAGCTGGACGAAGAGGAAGGGGAAATCCCCCTGCTGCCATGCCTCGCGCCATCCCGATATCATCGCCGAGAACAGCTTCCGGTACGTGCCGGAGAGGTCCTGGACCGCCTCCGACTCGCCCTGATACCAGATCGCCCCGCTGATCGCGAACGGAATCAGCGGGTGGATCATGGCGTTGTAGAGGCCGGTAGCCGCGCCGGTGGGATAGCCCGGGGGCCCTTCCGGCGGCTCAGGGAGTGTCGTCCCGGTGGCGACTGCGGTCTCGTACGCCACCCCGTACTCGGCGAGTATCTCCGCATATTCTTCCTGGACGGCGGGGTAGGCGTCTATCGCTTCCGCGACGTTGTC
>JAUWOG010000189.1 GCA_030612305.1 Armatimonadota bacterium
CGGTCACCTGCACGTGGATATTCGCCCTGCGGTAGAGCGTGACTCTGCCGGGGTAGGTGCTTTCGCACGAGGCGTCGGCGACCTGGGTGAAGCTGTTGGGCTCGAAGGCGTGGATCTTGCCAGCCTGCCGCCGAGTCTGCTTCATGGCGTCCACGACAACCGTGTTATGAGAGATGGTGTTGTTGGCGAAGCCGGAGCGGACGGGGTTGTATGAATCGGTCTGACCGGGATAGCCGAGCTCGGCCAGCAACACGTTCTTCTGGGAAAACAGTAGCAGGTTGAGTTGATCGTAGTGCACGTGAAAAGGATGGGCGCCGTACACCAGGAGACTGGCGGTGCGGTTCTCGTCGCTGCCGCTCTGGAGAATCCCCACGCCGTAGCCGGGAAGATGATTTGAGGTGACGCCGATGGGCGGCGCCTCCTGCTCGGGCAGTTGGGCCAGCACTTCCTCCGGGGCCTCGCTGAAGAGGTCTCCACCGGCGGCCGCACCCTTGGACTTGACGACCCAGGCCATCTGTGGGTCATAGTGGTGGCTCAGCGCGGCGCGGCAGATGTCGGCGCGCCAATACGAGCCGGCGGCGAACAGACCGCCCCGGTCACCCATCATCGGCGTGCCCCAGCCCGCCACGTAGATACTGAAAGGCCAGGACAGCAGCTTCTGGAAGCGCCGGTTCTTGTAGTAGTTGATACCGACCATCGTCAGCGACTCCGCCACAGCCGCGAGGTCTCTCAGCCAGATGCCGTTGTAGTTGATAGACTCGGGGGGCATCCCGTCGCGATACACCAGACTCTCGAGGGCGTCGCGCAGCCCCAGATCCTGGTAGCCCGCCACCTCCGGATTCGCTACGACATAGTCAATCATCTCCTCCGAGGTGGGGTGCTTTTGTTTCTCGTCCAGCGCCAGCGCCAGCAGCACCAGCGATTTCTGGTGCATACCGTAGTTGCCCGCGATGCGATGCGAACCATCGGTGATGCAGCGGGCGGCTTCCATCAGCAGCCGCTCACGGATCATTTCGTCGAGCTCTGCCCCGCTCTTCCCCGACAGCTTCTGCAGCGCCACATCCTCATAGAGAAACGGCCTCACGGCATCATACGCCGGCGCGCAGGCGTTTGGCGTCCGGACCTCCCAGATCTTATTGGTCCACTTGCCCGTATAGTTGGGATTACGCTCCGTGCCCTCGCGTGACTGCTTCCCGTAGTCGTAGTCGGGGTAGTACTCGGCCATCTGCCACAGCAGCACCGCGCATTGGTGGGCGTACTTGCGGGCAAGCTCTTCGTCCTCGGTCACCAGCGCCGCCTTGCCAAGGGTCGCGATGGCGGGTATCACATGACGCATCATGCTGAAATGGGCGTAGTAGGCGACAAACCAGTAGTTGTTCTTTCCCTTGTCGCCGGGCATGTGCCATCCCCAGCCGTCGTCGGCGTAGTCGCCGGTGAGTAGCGACCGGTCTTTCATCCCCGATTCGAGGAACTTCGCGAAATCGTTGGAGGGATACTCCTCACCGCCGACCGGACATTTGACTTTGAACGGCCGGTCGAGGCTGATTTTCCACCCGTACAGGGGCACCTCCAGCCCATGCACGGGGCATCGCCCACTGTGTACGCCGTAGGTGCGAGGGACCTGCGGCGGGATCACCAGTTTCCGGAGTCGCTCATCGTCATAGGCCGCCCAACTGTTGGCGGCACTGATGGCTGCGTCGCGCTGCGAGCGGGCCCAGTCATACTTCGCCACGTTGCTCCGCATGATGGCGAGCTTCTCGTCGGTATAGTATGTGCGCTTGCTCTGCGCCGCGAGTGGTGCGGCGGCGACTGCAATCACAACTGCTGCCCAGATGGTTTTCATCGCGGTCCTTTCATCTGATCGTAGCCCTCGTGTCGAGAGTATGGACCTTCATTTACTCTCATGCCAAGTGGACCAATATTCGGGGTTGAGGACACTACCTTCGCCGCCGCTTCCCCAGTGCCTTCCCTAGCCGCGTTCCCTCCTGTTTCGTCCAGTCGTAGGTAATCCCGACCGCCGAGGCGAATAGGACATCTGGAGGTGGCGCATATGGCAATGAACACCACACTATTGGTCGTCGGGGCGGGCCTACTCTTGTGCGCGTGCGGCCACGGGCAGCCGCCGGCTCCTGCCGAGCGTGCATCGGGCTACTGGCCGCCGGAGCAGGAAGTGGCAGCCGCACTTGAAACTTTCGACGAGTACGCCAAGGAGCGTGCCTTCGAGGGCCTGGGCACGTCTGAGGCGGTCGAAAAGGCGCGAGCCGACCGCAAGGCCGGCGACCCGCCGCCCGACGCCGAGTGGGTCAACTACTGGATGGCGAAGAGCGATGAGTTCATCTATGACATGATCTCACCGGAGAATCCGCGGTCTCTGGTCCCCAACTACAATCAGGGATGCCCGCTGCATCTGGGCAAGAGCACGAGCATCCTGCCGGTCTGGGGTAAGCCGAACACGTATCGCTGCAAATTTGGCGGCGAGGAGTGGGCGCCCGGGATGAAGGTGAAGAATCCGGCGACCGGCGAGATGGTTGAGATTGTGGACGATGGCAAAGGCTGGCAGCCGCCGGAAGGCTTTCCGCAGCACCAGATGTTCTACTTCAAGCCCGCCTACCGGATGTTCTTACTCAGGATGCTCGTTTCGCACCCCTACGGGGAGCCGGTCGACTTCGATGGGCCGGCGCTCAAGGAGCACGGGCCGCCGGTTCGCGCTCTGGCTTGGGCCTATGCGGTCACTGGCGAGCAGAAATACGCCGACAAGGCGCTCATCATACTCAACAAGCTGGCGGAATGCTACCGCTGGTACAACTCACGTGTTGACACGAAGGTGGACTGGCGCGTGAGTGCCAGCCGCGGCTATATCGGCGACCATGTCTTCGAGAACGGTCATATCAAGACGCTGGCGGCCAGTTACGATCTCGTCTTCGACGCCGTAGCGGACGCCGGCGGAGTCGTAGATTTCTTCGGCAACAAGCAAGGTGCGGACTACAACGGCGATGGGGACGCCGATACGGAGGACATTAGCTACAACATCGAGCACAACCTGTTCGGGTACTGTTGGGAGTTCCTGCGGCGCAGTGCCAGGCGGGGGACAAGCAACGGGCGGATGGCGAATCTGGAGGCGATGGCGCATCTGGGGCTTGTGTTCCGCAATGACAAGATGATTGAGGAACTGATAGACGGGCCGGCCGGCATCAGGCACGGTGTCATCGGGGCTTTCTACAGAGAAGGTCGCGGCCACGAGGATTCCAGCAGCTATTCATGGGGCGTGAATAAGCTCTATCTGGGGATCGGCAGAGCGCTTTCCCAATACCAGGGACGGGAAATCTACACCGACGGCCTGGATGTTTACACGGAGTTCGGCAGCCGTTATGGGATGATTGAGCGGTGGAGAGAGACGAGCTCCTGTGATGGCGGGTTCTTCGGCTACGGTGACGGTGGCGGCACGCGCGCACTCGTAGTTCCCCGGGGCGAACTAAGCGAGACATTCCTGGGCCATGAAGTCGGCATGACTCTGATGCACATGGGCAGCGACTACCGGACGCGCCTGCACGCACTGCTCTACCACGCAAACTCAGGCGTAGGTCATGGCCATCGTGACCAGTTGATGCTCAAGATCATGGCCTATGGCTACGATTTTGCGGCTGATCTGGGTTACCCGATGAATCTGGGCTCGCTCAAGCGGCGCGAGTGGACGGATAGCACCATCACCCATCCCACGGTGCTGATAGACGAGACGGCGCAGCAACGAGGGAGCTGCGCTTCGGAAGATGCCTTTGGGGCCTGCGAGTGGGCGCAGGTCGCCTCGGCGTATTCCTACGACACCTACGCTCAGGCACATCTCTACCATCGTACTGCCGCTGTGATCCAGGTTGATGATGACCATCACTTTGTGATTGATGTCTTCCGCGTCAAGGGTGGCTCGCAACATGACTATCCCTTCCACTCCGACAGTGGAGAGGAGGGCACGAACTTCGCAATCACCTGTGGCGAGCAGTTGGTGCAGCGTGCAGGGACATTGGCCGGCGAGGATGTGGAGTATCTGAGCCGTACCAAGAATGGGTATTCGTACGTGAAGGATATACGGCGCGGCGATGTGGACGGGACATTCACAGCGACGTGGCGGCGGGGTGATGAGGCAGGCACGGGCTACAGTATCCACATGCTCGGGGCGGCGGGCCGCGAGGTTATCCTCGGCAAGGGTGAAGCGAGAGGCATAGTTCACCGCAGCCCGCTGGATGCCTACCTGGTAGTGCGCAGCAGCGGCCAGGAGGAACTCTCGACGATCTTTATTGCGGTTCACGAGCCTTTCCAGGGCGAAGACATGGGCCTGACCATTGAGGCGCTCCCGATGCCGGATTTCGACGAGCGAGAGATGCCCGCCGGGCTCAAGATCACTACGGCTGATGGGAGAGAGTACCGGCTGCAGTCGGTCATAGCGGCTCTGCAGGAGGGAGAGCGCTATGAAGGTCCGCAAAGCGTGCTTATCGAGGGGCCGGAGGGGGAGCTTGCAGTGAACTGGCCGCCGGGCGCAGACGGCGAACCAACTCGCGGCGAGATCGTAGAGGTAGACTATGGGAACAACCGGATGAAGGTAACCACGGAGGCCGAGCTGACCGATGCGCCAGGGAGGATACTCCATATCCAGAATCCGATGTATCCAAAGGCGGTCGCCTTCGATATCAAGATGGTGGAGAGGATAGCGGGGGATGAGTGGTGGATTACGACCGTACTGGAGCCGATTGTCGCGACGAATGCGATAACTGAGGTGGACACCGATGCCGGATGCCTCGTGTCGCCCTACAACATGGCAAAGCACCGGGAATGTCGGCGCTTCTTCGACGGCAAGGTTATCGTATGTCAGCAAGAGCCTGGCGAAGTGATGCGGATAGCCTCGGCCGCGTTGGTGATGGAGGGCCTGCCAACGCATGTCGTGACACTGGCGGACCCCAAGCAGGCGGCGAACTTCACACCGGACAAGAGCTACGCCATCTACGATTACGGCCCGGGGGACACGTGGTACATCTGCGACGTAGAGGTCAGGTGAGGCGATTCGCGTGGTGGCCCGCACCAAGAGTGTGGGTCAGCCTGCCTGCGGTGCCGTTGGCGTATTGCGGGTCCGCCTCGTCGTGCCTTTTGCAGCAGGACACGCCGCGTTGGGCTGGTGCATGACCTCTCCGCAAGGGATTCTCTCCCGGCGGGACGAACATGTACACATCGCGCTCTGCCACGGGTTCCCTTGGGGAGGGATGCAAATTGACACGTTTTCGCAACGCGACAGCAGCTTCATTGGTCACAACTCTCGTAGTACTGGCAGTATGCCTGATTGCGGGCCCTCTTCACGCAGGCGACCTCCTTCGTGTGGAAGAGACGCTGTTTCCTGAGCGGGCCCCGGCAGGCACCACGGTTCCTGTGGGCGCCCGTTTCTCGGTTGTAGAGGCAGTGCGCGCAGGCTGGCGGATCAGCGCCGAACTCGCACCCATCGCCGGCGGCCCCTCGTTCAAGGAAGGTCGTGTGAACTGCCTTTTCAACCCGCAGACCGAT
>JAUWOG010000336.1 GCA_030612305.1 Armatimonadota bacterium
CAAGTGTCTCACTGTCAAGCTCTTGTCGGGGTCCGTGAGGCATTTGGGGCGTGTAGCGAGACACCGGGCCGGAGCAAGGCGCTGAGCGGGACTGGCCGACAGGAGCAATGAAACGGGGACGAGCCTCAGTTGGCCCGTCCCCGGTCGGGACTGTGGCTGTTGGTGCGTATCGGTGGCTAGTCCTCTTCCTCTTCTTCGGCGGCTTCGGCGATGAGGCTCTCGGTGGTCAGGATCATGCCCGCAATCGAGCCGGCGTTCTCCAGCGCATAGCGCGTGACCAGCAGCGGGTCTATGATGCCGGCCTTGACGAGGTCTTCGAACTCGCCGGCCCGCGCGTTGAACCCGTAGTTCTTCTTCTTCGAATCAGCCACTTCTCTGACGACGACTGAGCCTTCGTGGCCCGCGTTGTCAGCGATCTGTCGCAACGGTGCGCTGAGCGCCTTACGCACGATGGCGACACCGATGGCGACATCGCCCTCGGCTTTGACGGCGTCAAGAGCGGGGATGGCGTTGACCAGAGAGATGCCACCGCCTGCGATGATGCCTTCCTGAACGGCGGCGCGAGTGGCGGAGAGTGCATCCTCGAAGCGATGCTGCTTCTCCTTCAACTCGGTCTCCGTAGCAGCTCCAACCTCGATTACTGCAACGCCGCCGGAGAGCTTGGCGAGGCGCTCCTCGAGCTTCTCGCGGTCGTAGCTGGAGTCCGTCTTCTCGATCTCATTGCGGATCTGACTGATGCGCGCGCGGATGGCATCGTGTGACGCGGCACCCTCGATGATAGTCGTATCGTCCGCAGTGACGGTCACGCGGTCGGCCTGCCCGAGCATGTCCATGTCAATGCTCTCCAACGTGATCCCGAGATCCTCGCTGAGGAAGGTGCCGTTGGTGACGATGGCGATGTCTTCGAGCATGGCCTTGCGGCGGTCACCGAAGCCGGGGGCCTTGACAGCGACGACCTGCAGCGCGCCACGGAGCTTGTTGACTACGAGTGTGGCGAGCGCTTCGCCTTCGATGTCTTCGGCGATGATGAGAAGCTGCCGGCCGCCCTGGACGATCTTCTCCAGCACCGGGACGATGTCGGCCACAGAGCTGATCTTCTTCTCGTAGATGAGGATGGCCGGGTTCTCCAGGACGGCCTCCATCTTCTCCGGGTTGGTGACCATATACGGTGACAGATAGCCCTTGTCGAACTGAAGGCCTTCGACGAGCTTGAGACTCGTTTCGAGGCCTTGGGACTCCTCGACGGTGATGACACCGTCCTTGCCGACCTCCTGCATGGCCTCGGCGACGAGGTCGCCGATGGTCTCGGAATTGCCGGCGATGGATGCGATGTTGCGCATGTCATCCTCGGTGGCGACGTCGGCTGCCATGCCGCGCAGCGCTTCGACAGCGGCCTCTACGCCGACATCAATGCCGCGCTTTATGAACATCGGATTCGCGCCGGCGGTGACTGCCTTGAGCCCCTCACTCAGCATCGCCTGCGCAAGCACGGTCGCAGTAGTCGTACCGTCACCGGCATCGTCGTTGGTCTTTGAGGCGACTTCGCGGAGCAATTGCGCTCCGGTGTTCTCCATGTGGTCTTCCAGCTCGATCTCCTTGGCGACGGTGACGCCGTCCTTGGTAATCGTCGGTGAGCCGAAGCTCTTGTCCAGCAGTACGTTCCGCCCCGCAGGTCCGAGCGTGACCTTCACTGCGTTGGCGACCTGACTCGCGCCGCGCTCAAGCGCCCGGCGGGCGTCTTCATTGTAGAGAATGTCCTTTGCGGCCATTAGCTTGCCTCTTCCTTTCTCAAACCCACTGGCTTGCCGGTGGGTCAGATGACCTTGGCATAGATCTGGCTAGTTTCGAGGATCTTGTAGTCTTCACCGTCGTCGGTGATCTCGTTCCCGCCGTACTTAGCGAAGATGACGACGTCATCCACTTGCAGCTCGGGAGCGATGAGTTCTCCGTCATCATTGCGCTTGCCCTCGCCGACCGCGACAACAGTTCCGCGCTGCGGCTGCTCCTGCGCGGTCTCGGGGAGCAGGATGCCGCCCTCAGCCTCGGGGGCCTCATCCACTTTGATCATCACTCTGTCGCCCAGAATCCTTAGTGCCACGACTTGCACCTCCTTGTCATGCTGAAACGAACAAATCCCACAGGGACGTGTTCTTCGGGTGTCGGGACATGGAACGCCCGTTATCATAGCGCAAAAGGGCGAAAGAATCAAGAGACATTTAGCACTCTCTTGTGCCGAGTGCTAATAACCGCCTGTCGTACAGTCGGCCCCCTCCCAGCTACGCCGCTAGGACCACTTCAGAATCTCCCGGGCCGACTTGACAGTCATCTCGATGGTGCGGGCGTCAATCCGCGTCACACGGTCCGAGGCGGCCATGCCGTCCACCATGTCGCTGCGATAGACCTCCAGCCGCACCGTAATCGGCGCTTCGAGCACCCAGGGCGCTTTCTTGCCGACCAGTGACATCGCCTCCTTCGCTCCCTGGCGAATCATCTCGCGGGCCTTGATAGGATGGATGCAGATGGCGTGTTCGCGGCCGACAGCCTTCTTGACGGCGACGGTGACCGGGCTCTCGTAGAGCCGCTCCGCCTCCTCACAGGCGGCTTCATCGCCGGTGACAAACAGCAGGGGGACGCCGAAATGCCCGGCGAAGGCCGCAGCCTGCCCGATCTCTCCGTGGCGCTCGCCGTTGAGCTTGTAGTTGTACCAGCTCGTGGAGGACTGGGTGTGGTCGAGGAAGGCGTCCATGGTGCCGGCCATGGCATGGCATCCGACGGCGAAGATGCCGCCGAAGCTCTCGTCGAGCGAGGGCATCAGGTGGTAGCCGCTGCCCGGGCGCTCGTAGAGAGCTCTGGAGTCGGCTTCCTCGAGGATGAGGTGCCTGCCGCCGCCGTGACCGTCGTTGACCACGACCTCCGTGGCTCCGCCGTCGAAGGCACCGGCCACTGCGGCGTTGATGTCTTCGGTGAGGCACTTGCGTCCATACTGGTAGTGCTCCCCTCCCTCATCGGGTCTGACCATCTCGACGCGGCTGATGCCGCTGATGCCTTCCATATCGGTGAGAATGTAGATCTTCACAGTGGGCCTCCTCTGAGCCGCAGCCGGAGTTGCATTGGCACGCGGCTTGTTGTATTCTACTGCGGGTCGGGACTCCGATTGGGCGTAGGTTCCTCCCCCGGGCCGGTCAATCCTCCGTGTGGAGACAGCAGGCACGGCAATTGCCGGCGGGCAGGCCCAGGCGCCTGACAGGCAGTCCGTTCTCAGCGGAGCATTCAGCAGGAAAGGTGCGGTGAGCAAGGGCATGGTCAGTGGCGTCATACAAGCGCGCATGGGCGCAGTGCGTTTGCCGGGCAAGACGTTGATGGAGATAGAGGGCAAGTCGTTGCTGGCCTGGACGATCCTGGCGACGCAGGCGTGCCCGTCGGTTGACCGCGTGGTCGTGGCGACAACCGTGAGCGATAAGGATGATCCGGTGGTCAGGGAGTCGGAGCGATATGGCGCGGAGGTCTTTCGGGGCGACGAGGATGATGTGCGATCGCGCTACCTCGGCGCGGCGGAGGAACTCGACCTCGATATCATCGTGAGGGTGTGCGCAGACCGCGTGGTCTTCTCGCCCTGGGTCTGTCACGGCGTAGTCCAGGAGCACCTCAAGTCGGGCATGGACTATGTATCGAACATGAGCCGGGTGACCTTCCCCATCGGCATAGATGTTGAGATCTTCAGCCGCGAGACGCTGCTGAAAAGCTGCGAGCTGGATGACCTGCCGGTTGACCACGAGCACGTCACGCCCGCAATCCGACGGCACCCGGAGGTTTTCAATTGCCTCTCAGTCGTCGCGCCGGAGGTAATAAGGCGGCCGCGGTACCGCGTCTGCGTGGACACACAGGAGGACCTCGACGTGGCGCGGGAGCTCTTCGCACAGCTAAAGCACCTGCCCGACCAGCCGCCGGACATCGTGGATGTCGTCGAGTTCCTCGACAGCCGGCCGGACCTGACCGCTTACATGCTGGCCGCCGAGCAGAAGTACTCAGGCAGCACTGACACGGCTGAGAAGCTGGCGACGCTCGAGTTGCCGATGACCTGCCGCGATGAGTTCTATGCGCAGGACGGCGCGTAGCAAGCGTGGCACATGCGGACCGGCCTCCGCACCGCGCCACCCACGAGACAAAGAGACACATCACACCGAAGACACACATCACACCGAAGACACACAGTAACAACGAAGCGGGCCCCTCATTCTGCGCGGCCCCCAGTTG
>JAUWOG010000087.1 GCA_030612305.1 Armatimonadota bacterium
GCACATCAGCGGGGATGTCAATGAGGACAACTGGGGCACATATCCGAAGGGGCCCGTGACCGGAGGCGGCCGCGTCGTGGAACTCATGCGCGAGTATCCGACTGTCATCGGCGACCTCTCTGCCGGCAGCGGCTTCAACGCCGTCAGCCGCGATCCCGAATTCGGCTACTGGTTCCTCAACGAGTTCCAGGATCAGCTCTGCTTCGGCACAGACATCTGCTCGCCCGGCGGCCGAGAAAGCGTCCTCATCTATCTCGCCAACTTCCTGAACGATGCCCTTGCCGCCGGCAACATATCCCAGGAGGTATTCGACAAGATCGCCCACCAGAACGCCCGCCGAATTCTCAAACTCTAGTGCTCTGTCAGTCGTGACACGTTGGGTAAAGGCTCTTCAGCTTGCCCTATGCGTCTTGGGCCCCATGACTACTTATGAATGGGTGGCTCGGCCTGAGCTTTCGGTTTCATCGAAAGCTCAGGTGCCAATTGAACAAGCACAGCTTGTTCAATTGGTAGCTTCCAGCCCGAGTCCATTTGGGGGCACTGAAACCGGCCCAGGAGACTATCCTCTGCCACCGGCAACACAATCTGACTCATGCGCACCCGTCCAGACTCGACGCACTGATCAAGGGGAGGCACACAACATGATCATTGACATCCACGTACACAGCCAGCCCAAGCGCAACATGCCCTCGCCGCACAGCGACACCTGGTTCGCCACGCCATGGGAACTGATTGAGGCGTATGACCACGGCGGCGTGGACAAGGCCGTCCTCCTGCCCTGCACCAACCCCGAGAACGTACACATGATCCAGTCCAACGAGGAAGTCATCGGCATCTGGGAGGACTATCCGGACCGCTTCATCCCCTTCTGCAACATTGACCCCAGGCAGTGCTTCAGGACCCCCGATGCCGACCTCGGCTACATGATGTCCTGGTACAAAGACCTCGGCTGTCGCGGCCTCGGCGAGGTCTGCGCGAATCTCTACTTCGACGACCCGCTTGTCGAGAATCTCTTCGACCATACGGAGAAGACCGGCCTCGTCCTCACCTTCCATGTCGCCACGAAACAGGGCGGCACTTACGGCCTGGTGGACGACCTCGGCCTCCCGCGTTTCGAGCAGCAGATCCGCAAGCACCCGGACCTCATCTGGCTCTGCCATTCGCAGGCCTGGTGGTCGCACATCAGCGGGGATGTCAATGAGGACAACTGGGGCACGTATCCGGAGGGCCCCGTCACCGAGGGCGGCCGCTGTGTCGAACTCATCCGCAAGTACCCCACCGTCTATGGCGACCTGTCGGCCGGCAGCGGCTTCAACGCCGTGAGCCGCGATCCCGATTTCGGCTACTGGTTCCTCGAGGAGTTCCAGGACCAGCTCTGCTACGGAACCGACATCTGCTCGCCCAAGAACATCTTCAACTTCTTCGACGACTTTCTGCTCAAGTTCCTCAGCGACGGCCTCGCGGCGGACAAGCTCTCCCGGCAGGCCTTCGACAAGATAACCTGCCAAAACGCCCAGCGCATCCTCAATCTCTAGCTGACGACCCAAAGGAGGCAGTCCCATGAACTGGCTGGAGATCCCTTCCGACGAGCTTCTCGACGCATGTCAGCGAGCGGGCGGTGTCGCGCTCATTCCCGTCGGCAGCCTCGAGCGTCACGGCACACACCTGCCGCTGGGCACTGATGCCATCGTCATCGAGCATGTAGCCCGGCAGCTCGCGGCCCAGGAGCCGCTCGTCGTGCTCCCCACTATCCCCTACACCTTCGTCGCCCAGTGCCGCTTCCATCCCGGTGCCGTTCACATCCGCTCCGACATCCTCCTCCAGCACCTCACCTGCATCTGCGACGAGATTCACCGCAACGGCTTCCCCAAGATCGTTCTGCTCCACGGCCACGGCGGCAACGTTCCGATGAGCCAGTCCATCCTCTTCCACGTCCTCGAAACCGGCCGCCCTTATGCCCTTTACTCCATCCCGCCTTTCGCGGGCAAGTTTGACCAGGTCACTCCTCTCCTCGAGACCGACCACTATGGCCATGCCGGAGAGCTCGAAACCAGTGTCGTCCTCGCCGTGGCTCCAGACCTTGTTAAGCTCGAAAAGGTCGCCGGCAAGTACTATCGGCCGAATGAAGATGCCCGGATGAGCGACGCCGTCAACACTCCCGTCGGCTGGATCTCCGTATGGCAAGAGATGGTCTGCGGCGGCCCGGAGAAGGCCACCGTCGAGAAGGGCCGCACAATCGTTGACCTGTGGGTACAGGGAGCCGTCGAGGCCATACGCGCCATCAAGGACGACACCGTCGTCCCGGACTACATGCAGCGCCCGACGACGTTCCCTACTCCCGACACCTGCTGATCCTCAGACATCCGCCTCCGGACACCAAAACAGCGCAGGCCTCTTCTCAGCCTGCGCTCCTCTCCTCCTCTTCCCTCTCCCCCAGCCCGCCTACATCCGCAGCGTCAGCCCCACCTCTGGCACATACGCCTCCGGGAATACCTCCCGCGCCGCGGCGACGATCTCCGCCTCCTGGCCCCGGTTCGTATGCACAATGTAAAGCTTCCCCACCTCCGCATCCCTCGCAATCCTCGCCGACTGCCGCACTCCCGAGTGTCCCGCCTCAGTCCCTGCCTCGGGATCCTCCACGCCCCATGACGCCTCGTAGATTAGCACATCAACCCCGCGGAAATGCTCCGCCAGCTCCGGCAGATACGCCGTATCACCCGAGAAACCCAGCTCCACTCCGGTCCGCTCATCACGTATCCGGTAGGCAAGTCCCTGCACTGCATGTCTCACCGGCGCAGTGGCTATGGTCAGCTCCCCTGCCTCGATTGTCTCGCCCGGCTCGACTCCAACCACTTCCGGCCTCGCATTCGCCAGCCGCTCGAACGCCTCGACCTGCATATACGCGCGCGCCAGCTCCACTATCCGCCCGATATCCTCCGCCGGCCCGATGACCTCCAATTGCTCCAGATGATCCACTGTGTTCTCCCGCAGGTGTCGCAGGAAGATCACACCGGCCAGCCCCATGTAGTGGTCATGGTGACAGTGTGTTATCAACACGCGGTCAATATCCACCGCCGCATACCCGTACCGCGTCATCGTGATCGCCGCATTCCATCCGCAGTCAATCAGGCAGTGCCCATTGAGCACGAACGAGGCCGTGTCGTCATCAGGAGCCGGCTGGCAGTGCCCCGTCCCTATGAACGTCAACGTCGTCTCCGCCATCGCATTTCTCTCTGCATCAAGCATTCGTTTCACACGTCCGTCAACAACTCATGTGGACGCCGGCAGCGATTGAGGGAGTGTAGTTTTCCGAGAGCCACTGATAGGAGCGCGGAGGCCCATGACCGGCCTCCGCGTGTCCTCTCCCCTATGCTCCGTCTCAGCTATCAGGACGACGCAGGCGACTCAAGCGCCCCCTTATGCTCTCTAGGCGGCCCCAGGGGCAACGTCACAGTGAAAGTGGCCCCCTCGTGGGGCGCACTCTCCAGTTCGATGCTGCCGTCGTGCAGCTCAACTATCCTCTTAGCCAGAGCCAGCCCCAGCCCCAGACCTCCTACAGTGAGCCCGCTGCCTCTTTCCTTTGGGCTCCGGGGCCCTGACACGCACTTCTCAAAAATGCGCTCATGAAGTTCCGGAGCGATCCCCACGCCGGTGTCAGCCACGCTACACTGCAGCGTACTGTCTGACTGTCGCGCGGAAAAACTAATAATGCCCCCAGGAAGCGTGTACTTCATGGCATTCTCCCACAGATTTATGAAGACCTCCTGGAGGCGGTCCTCATCTGCCCAGATAGTCGGCAATTCGTCCGGGTACTCGGAGACAAAAGTCAGGTCCGCCTGCTCGCAGCGAGTTGCGAACGTCGCTGTCACTGCCTCAAGCATCGGCCTGATATCCAGCGGCCTGCGCTCAAGCCGGAATTCGGGATCGTCAAATCTCGCAAGATCCATCATCGAGGAAACTAGACCCGCCAGATGGTCGGCATGAGCGCTCAGATGGTCCAGAACTTGCTCTCGCTTCTCCTCATCCAGATCGCCCGTGACGCCCTGAAGCACCTGCACTAGGATGCTTAGATTGCTGACGCCGGAGCGGATTTCGTGCGTCACAAGTTCGAGCCCCTCTGACTTGGCCTTTACCAAATCGGGCATCTCAGCCATGTCCTGCCAGACCACCACCCACGCCGTCACCGCTCCAGAGCTCGAGAGGCAAGGCACCGCACTCCGCAGCACCACCATAGGCTCGGGGGTGATAACTCCGATCTCTACATCTGCCGCCTCGCCGCTTGCGATAGTTGCTTCCAGGCCTTCGAATAGACGAGCCAGTTGTCCCCCCGCGGCGTACTTGAGCAACGATTCGAGTTTCTCCCCGACGACATGCTCCACGGGGATTCCTGATAGCCGCTCCAGGTGAGGGTTAGCGAGCAGCACTCTCCCACTCCTGCTCAGCAGGCATACGCCGGCGCTCAGATGTCTGATGATCCGCTCTTTCGACAGGCGCTCGAATTCCAGAACTCTCGCCACGCCATTGGCAAGCCACGTCAACACCAACGCAGACGTCAAGCCTGTCAGCACATACCAAAGCACGTGCTCCACAGCTTGGATCTGGAACGCCACTGTCGCGTAAGCGCCACATACGATCCCCACGATGAAGACTAGCTCTAGACCGCTGAAGAAATACGCAGCGAACACCACGTCACATAACAGCAGGACAAAGAAATGCGCGTAAGCGCCACCCGTGCCGTAGATGAAAAGGCTCAGGGCGAAAACGTCGCCTATCACTGTAAGCCCCACGGTCAGATCCAGGCGCCCCCTCGCGTGCTCCCGCTGCCAGTTAGCAGCGAAGTAGCTATAGATCGCCAGCAGAGCGACCAGCGCTACTCCGGCGTACGCTGCGCCACGATGCACGATAACGCCTTGCTGGGCCGTATAGAGCCCGGCCAGCAGGGCCGCGGTGAACAGAATCCGCACCCGGGACATCTGGGCAACCAAGCGAACGGCCAGACTCGGCTCTATGTCATACGTTCTAAGCATCGTCATCACTCCCCATAAGCCAAATGGCACGAAGGACCGATGTCTATGCGTTGAGCCCCGCCTCCTGACACGCCCTGCTGCCCCCCTGCACGTGCACACCCCCTCTCGCACTCACTCTCCGCTCAAACCATCCTGCCTATGCGATCGTTGACATCCGCAGCAAACCGGCTGATATGCTCCCCCACATACTCGCCGATATCCAGGCTCCCATCCTTCATCAGCGGCGTCAGGTCCATCGCATAGATAATGCTCTGCGTCACATCAACATCATGTGTCGCGCAATACGTGGCATTGGCGACACGCCGCCCCAGCGTCGCCAGGTCATAGCGCTTGCCGCCACAGTCCTGTGAATCGAAGAGACCCAGCAGCGCCATCTCCAGGTTCTCGTGACCGGCCACATCAAACGCGATCTTTTCCTCATCTACCATCCAGTCCAGATCCCGCCACACCTCACAGCCATACAGCGCCTCGGGGTGCAACTCCGCCGGCAGCGCGCGCAGTGCCTGAATCACACGCAGCGTCACCGACACATGCGTATCATGCTTATCCGCCAGGTTGTGCGTATAGATGACCCCGGGCCTGGCCGCAGTAATCAGCGCCTTCAGGTCCGCTATTACCGCTTCCTTGTCCGTCTCCTTGACCTGCTTGCTCGCGAAATCGAGTTGCACCTGCGCTCCGTACTCCCCGACGTATGCCGCCTTCTTCTGCTCCTGCCGGCGCACCGTCATCATCTGCTCATCGCTGTAGTCAGCGTACAGCGCGTCACGCGGGCTACCACTCCCGTTAGTCACCGTCACTCCGCACAGCCACTTGTCCGGCTCCCCGAAGCATTGTAGCACACCGTCATAGGCCATTATCTCGATATCATCCTGATGGCAGCCGATCGCCATATGCGTGGTCCGTGCCAGCGCCTCCTCTTCGGCCGTCCCATCCGGCACAAATATCTCTGCCCCGGCTTCATGCAGCTCCATCTTGCCACTCCTTCTCTACCAATCCCCGAACCCGGCTCCTCGTCTATACCTCCGGCAGACTCGCCGCCGCTATCGCCTGCCCGACCCGCTTACTTGCCTCATCCGGTGTATGCAGCGCGATACTTTCCGCCAGCGCCGGGAACTCCTCCCTCAGCACTCCCTCCGCCTCGCGCATCATAATCTCTGCACCTCTACCTGAGGTAACTCGCCCCAGTATCAGCACATGCTTCATGTCGTAGAAATCCGCATAATGCGCGATGGCGTAACCGAGCCACACTCCGATGGTCGCCAGTATCTTCTCCGCCCGTTCGTCGCCACTGGCGAGCAACCCCTGCACGACCTTCAGTATCTCCGGCTCGCCCATTCCTTCCTCGATACCATCCGCCGCACCGATCCCCGCCACCGGCGCAAGTCGCGCCACGCCCTGCTGGTTGAAGTACTTCGCCCCCACGCCATAGTCCTCCGACCATTCATCAACAGCGGCATTCGGGTTATAGTCCACCGGGCAGAACGCCAACTCGTTCAGCCACCCATTGATATGCCCGTCCATATCCAGGTAGCCGCCGGCCTCACTCGAGCCCATTGCTATCCCGAGTATCCCGACATCCTCAAGCTCCATCCCTCCCGCCAGCGCCGTCACATCCCCATCATTCACCACCACCAGCGGCGCATTCCACTCCTTCCCGATGCTGATGAACATATCCTTGATTCTCGCGTCGAATTCCTCCTTCGGAATCCCGCGAAACAGTGACGCCACCAGCGCGCGGTTATTGACATATATCCCCGCCGCGCTTCCACCTATCGCATCCACTCGCGGCAGATGCTCCGCCGCACGCCCGATCGACTCCATCACCCCATCCCAGTGATACTGCGGATCACTCTGCGTCTTCGGGGCCCACTCGACCTCCTCGCTGAAGACCACTTCCCCATCAATGACCGCACTCGCCTTCCGGTCGCTGGCTCCCAAATCGAAGCCCACCCGACATCCTTCCAGGTGCCCGCCGATGGCTCTGGCCCCTTCGGACGCCTCGGGCATCTCCTCCAGCTCGCAGGCCTCCACCGTGAATTCCTGCTCATACACATCCCTCCTGAGACCCGCGGCACACTCACGAATGCCACCGGGACCATACGCCTCCTTGATGGCCGCAGCGATTTCCGGACAGCCGCCGATTGTTATCTTCCAGCCGCCGCGCTGCCACAGCAGGAACTTCATGAGCCGCTCGGCGTACTGGTAGTTCGCCCCCTCGCGACCTGCCTCCGGCCCGAACACTTCCGTGTCATACCTCGTCACGGTGCCCTCTTCACGCTCCAGCGCGACAGCCAGGGCAACTCCCTTCCCGGACGCTTTCACCTCATCCGCAAACGCGTGACAGGCTAGTACAGCGGGCTTGAACTCCGGGTCCAGCGGCGGCACGATTCCCGGAGCCACAAGCGTCATTCCATTACCCATGCTACTCCCTCTCTCGACCCAATCAGCTTCCCTTCCATCTCCTATTCGCCACCATCCCTCAGAATCCTCTCTCCCTACCGACATTCTGTCGTGGTATGCCCACATTTGACGCTCAGCCGCACCCATTGTATCATAGTAATTCGAATATGATGAGGAGCACGCTATGAGAGACTCGATTCTGACCATCGGGGAAGGACTCATTCAAGCCCCCGGACTTCAGCCCGTTCAATTCGACGAGGACGCTTCAAGAGAACTCGAGAGCCAGCAGCTCTTCGACGCGATCTTCTGCAGCGATGAACTGCGCGACTGGTACGACAACCTGCCCGGCCCCCTGCTCCTCGCTCTCTCCGACGACCTTCAGGATACCGCCTGGGAAAGCATGCATGACGGAGAAGGCTACATCGCCGTACAGCGTGGGATTGCCCGCGTCGTGGATACTCAGTGCGAACATGAGGTGGCTCCACGCGCTCCTGGGCCCATCAGCGTTCTTGTCGCCTTGGCCAGTCCCGTGTTCGACCCCGACTACGATCCCTGCGACGCCGAAGGCCAACCGAGCGACCTTGGTCTGCACAGTCGCGTTCATCTGCT
>JAUWOG010000184.1 GCA_030612305.1 Armatimonadota bacterium
CTCGGCGGCTCGAGCTGCTCGGCGCAGGGGCCGGGCCCCGAGCAGTTCATCAACCCCCATGTCATGGGCGGGTATGTCCTCGACCGGGCCGAGACGACAGCTGATGCCCTCAGACTCTTCGCCGACCTCGACGCCTCAGCCTGGGGTGCCAACCATGCCGTGCTGGACCGCACCGGCGCTGCAGCTATCATCGAGAAGGCCGGGACCTTCCAGGGCGTTCGCAGGCCACCGGGCGACCGCCTCTGGTGCGCCAACCACTCGCTCACGCCACAACTCACGCCCTACCGCCGCCATGACCCGGAAGCGTTCGAGGAATCCACTGCCCGCTATGAGGCCATTGACCGGCTCACGCAGGGCAAGCCGCTGACCGCCGAACTGGCGCGGGAGGTTATGGCCTACAATGGTCGCCCGGGAGCGCTGTGCCGCTATGGGGACGACGATCCACGGCAGAATGAAACCGAGTTCGCTTCCCTGATGTACCCCGCGAAGGGCTGGGTTGACTACTGCTTCTCACATGCCGACCGCGATCCGTGGTATCGCGTCAGCATTGCCGACGGCGCCGAGCCGGCCAGACTCTGAGACCGACAGTGGCCCCCCATTCTCCGCCAACGGCGATCCTACGCCTTCACCCACTCGGCGGCGGTGAGTTTCCCCGCATGGAGGGTGAACGGATTCGGGCAGGGCTGACGCGAGTACGCCGCTACTGTTGCATGACAGACATCCGGTCATCCTGCCGGCAGCTTGTACACTGCGATGTTGTCGAAGAACGCCGTCGCGCCGGGGTCCTGACCTTTGGCCGAGGGCATGACTATCAGGCGGCCCGCGTCCTCGGGTACTGTCACCGCCAAGGCGAGAAGCTGCCAGCCCGCGAGACCGGCCGAAGGGTGCGTGAGTGGCTCGAGGTCACGACGCGGGTGCCACCCGCCTTCAGTCGTGTTGTAGCGGATTCCGAGGGCGACGCCACTATGCAGATTCGACGGCTCTGACTTGACCCAGGCGAGGCAGAGGTAGCGCTCGCCCGCTGTGACTTTGATGCTCTGGAGGAAGCAGGCCGAGCCCGTTTCCTCAATCGCTCCCGCCACCGAGCCGTCAATCCCCTTGCCCGCAATTACCTTGTGTATGCCCTTGCCGCCGGATGCCCAGGTATTCCAGCCGTTCGGTGCCCCCTCGGCTTGCCAGTCGCGTTCGGAGGTAGCTGTGTTCTCGCCGAGGTCCTCGAAATCGCCATTGGCCAGCAGGTTCGTCGGCTGCTGCGAGAGCACCCCCGCCGCGTCGCAGACCAACTGCGCACTCTCGCTGCCGCGAGCCGCCTTGGCCAGCTTTTCGGCAGCGGACTTCCCCTTGTCGGGGGCATTGTGCTGGTACCAGACGAATGCCTGGATGGCGGCGCTCCAGGCCGGCCCCTCTGCGGAAGCCATCTGCCCCGTAGCCAGATACTGCATGTCGTCGCCGAGGCCGCGCACCGTCTCACCCAGCAGGTCATCGCGCCGGCTGGCGGCATCCCAGAAGTTCTCGCGCTGAGCGGCGAGCTTCCCCATCTCAGCGGCGATGCGAAGAGCCTCCTGCGCAGATGCCTCGCTGTTCATGTTGAGGTCGCCGACACGTCGCGACAATCCCAGAGCCCTGATCGGGTAGCTACCATAGCGGAGACCGGCGCGAACGGTCTTGATGCGCTCTTTGACGATCTTGCTGTCCGCCTCGCGCAGCGCCTGGGTCAGCAAGTGGAAGCCTGCGTCCACATCCTCCGGCGACATGGCCAGGGCCTGGTTTCTGAGATTGCGGTGCACCCAGCCTCGACGCCCTGGTCGCGGCGTGTTCCAGGAACGCTCGAGCAGGTCGAAGTACTCCTTCATCGTCTCAGCGGCGGGGCCGAACATCTTTGAGTAGTACTCCCACAGCAGCGCGTCAATGTCGCACGTTGCATCCCACTGCAGCTTGGCAAACGCCCAGATCATCGGCGCGGTGTCGGGCAGGAAGGTGTACACCTCGGTGTACATGCCCTCGAGCCCGAGGGACTTGTCGAACTTGATCTGCTCAGCCATCGTATGCGGGTACACTCGCGGCGTCATCGTACCCATGCCATAGTAATCGTAGCGCGAGAGGTGCTTGCAGCGCCGCGCCCACTCACGCGTCAACTCGTGGTCGGCTTCCTTGCGGCCGGGCTGCCACCACAGCGCGCTCGTCTCAGTGATGAAGCCGAAGACATTGTCCTCAAGCTTATCCACGGTCTCGGGTAGCTCGCGTGCGATATTGTAGATGAGTGTGCCGATGTAGCGGTCCGGGTGGGTCTTGGCTACCTCGCGCGCTATGGCGTTGATGAACTTGTAGTGGCGGTCGGAGAACTTGCGCCTCTCATACGAATCGGGATGCGGGTCCAGCGCCCGGCAATTGGCGCACCCGCACATGTGCGATATGTCATCCATGCCAAGCGAAAAGCTATCTATGGTCGGGTGGCTGTCGAACCACTCGCGGGCATACTCGACCGTCAGTCGCTGCACCTCCGGATTACTCTCGCAGGGACGCCAGTGGCGCTCACTGTCGCTGGGAGGGATCCAGCGCTTACCACCGATGAGGGGGTAATACTCCGGGTGGGTCTTGCCGTATTTGGATTGGGGGAAGACCAGGTGGAGGCGGTTCTGAAACTGCCGGCGTGGTACGACCTCGCTCAGTATCGTCTTGTTGCGCAGGTTCCAGGTCTTCCAGTCGTTGTTCCACGCATGGCCGCTCCAGATGCGCGGCGAGGTGTCCGGCACTCTGACCAGCGATGAAGCCTCCACTGTCAGTTCGCCTGGCGTGCCCGCTGGGAGATACTCCCATTCATCCCCGGGCGCGAACCAGCGGACACCGAGGCTCTCCTCGATGAACGAGATGACCGCGAAGTATGTCGGGCTGGGATGCTTGCCGGTGAAAAAGACGCTTCCTCCCCGCACCCCGATGGCGTAGCTTTCCGGGTTGAGCTCCGCTGCCGGCAAGTCTGCTGCGGTGGTCGCTTCGCACCGGCCGATGTAGAGCCCTGTACCTGCCACTTCCTTGCCGTCTTCATTGACGGGCAGCTCGACTCCGCAGATGGCGGCGATGTAATGCTGCAGTTCCTCCGCGGCCAGCTTCTCCCTCCAGTTGGCCTCTGCAGGGATGACGATCGTTGCCTCGGGTTCGCCGGCCTTGGCAAGTACAATCGGTTCCGCCAGAGCGGAAGCTGTGACTAGACACGTCAGCAGCGCAATGGTGACGATGCGCATGGTTGGTCCTCCTGATTGCATCTGCATGTCGCAGGTTGATACATCGTTGCCGCTCAGGACACAGGGGTCGTCATCGAGCATCTACGGGCGGCGGCTATCTGCTCATTCCTGGGGGGCGATCTGGTCGAAGAGTTCGTCCACCCGCGCCTTTTCCTCAGGTGTCAGCTTGTTGATGTAGCCCTCCGCGTAGAAGATGCCGAAGGTCACCAGCAGCTCGCCGCCGGTGAAGACCGTCCAGGAGGTCTCGACGCCGAACGCAGGCAAGCCGTACTTGAGCAGAACGAAGGTGGCGAAACCCCCGAACCATGCCGCCAGCGCGCCCCGCCAGGTCGTGCGACGGTTCAACATGCCGAACAGCAATGGCACCGAGACGGGTGCCAGGATCGCCGCGTACCACTGCATCATGGCGTTGAACGCGCCGCCCATCATCTCCCCCATCAACCCGCTGATAATTGTAATCGTGCCGAATATCGCCGTCGCCAGCAGGGCCACCTTCAGCAGCGTTTTCTCGGGCGCATCCGGATTGAATGTCTTCTGATAGATGTCCTTGGTGAAGACGGCGGCAAGCGCGTTGAGGTCGGAATCGACCATGGACATGGTTGCAGCGAACATCGAGGCGACGAAGAGGCCGAGCAATCCGGGCATGAGGGAAGGGAAGTAGGTCTTGGCCATAAGGGCGTAGGACTCCTCAGGTGCCGCTATCTCGCCCAGCACTAGCGGGGAGGCCCAGACGGGGATGTAGATGATGAGGGGATAGATGAGGTACATCACCCCGGAGAGGAGAGCCGCTTTCTTGGCATCTCGCGGAGCGCCGATGGAATAGAAGCGCTGTGCCAGACCCCAGGTGCCGCCGTTGTAGCTGAGGGTGATGACGACGAGGAAGACGAGGATGTACGCGGCGTTGTATTGCTCGCTGAACAGGCCCCCGTAGCCGGCAGGCAACTGCGCCCACATGCTGTGCCAGCCGCCGACGGCCTGGAGCACTACGACCGCGAGAATCACTGTGGTGACGAACTGGACAATGAACTGGCTGAAGTCGGTGAGTATCTCCGCCCACAGCCCGCCGATCATCACATACAGTATCGCTACCACACCGCACCCGATGATAGTCGCATTCAGCGGCAGTTGGGTGCAGGCAGCTACCACAATGCCGAGTGAATAGAGCTTCATGCCCTCGTCCACGAATTTGATGGCGATGCCGCTCCAGGAGATGAGTTGGTGTACGGGACGGTTGAAGCGCTTCTCCAGGTACTCGACCGGCGTTATCACCTTCAGCCGTGCCCACCGTGGGGCCCATACGAACGCGCCGAGCATCATGGCGAGGAAGCAGGGAAGCGCAAACAACGTCCAGACATTGAACCCGACAGTGTAGGCGACGCTGGCATAGCCGACAAACGCGAAAGCACTATAGCCGGAGATGTGGTGTGACACGGCCGCAAGCCACCATGGGACCCGGTGCCCGGCGGCGAAGTAATCCTCCAACCCCTTGATGCGCGACCGGACGAAGAACCCGATACTGGCAACGAACACCAGGTACACAACGACGACACCGTAGTCAACGCCCGTCATTGGCAATACCCCTCCCTTGCTGTGCCCATATAGCGCACCATTCGCCGCGCGCAACGTTATTCCCTCCTGCAGCGCGGTGCGAGGAAGGATTTCGGGCCGGCTGTCGCCAATAAGTCGTGTGAAAGCCCGATCCTGATCCTGGGAGGTGTGAGACCCATGCGGAATGAAGGCGCCAGACTGGTGGCAGTAGTGGCCGCTGTACTGCTCATTGGCGCTCTATGTGCCGCAGAGGGCCTGAAGTGCATCCAGAAGCCGACCTTCTGGATAGTCGGCCAGCAGACGCGCATCATGATCCAGACGCCCGCCGATTGCGGGAAGCTGGAGGTGAAGTTCCCCCGCCAACTCGATCTCTGCGACCGCTGGCCACACAAGGCCGGCGACACGACGCAGCGTTTCTACTTCAGGGCCATTGAACCGTTCCGGGCAGGCGAGATGACCTTCCGTTCGGGCCAGTACGCGCTGGCCCTGCCCATCCGGGTAATGTCATGGGGAGAGGTTCTGACAGAGCGTCTTGAGCGCGAGATAACCCCGGGCTATACGTGGGCCGGTACGCTAAGGCTGCCTCGCCTGTTCCCGATGGAGGGTGAGGATGCGCAGAAGACCGGGCTGAGCTACCTGACTGAGGAGGAACTCGAGAAGCAGCGGGAGGGCTTTTCACGTGACCTGCGAGGCCATGCTGCGAGCAGGATAGCCGTGACGGAAGATATCGAGAAGCTGTTCTACTCCCTGCCGGAATCCACGATACCTCGCGCAGTATATGTGAACAACCCGGTATATCGGCCACAGGATCCGGACC
>JAUWOG010000027.1 GCA_030612305.1 Armatimonadota bacterium
GGGCAAAGTCCCTCGCGCAATCGAAGATTGCGCCGTTCATCTATGCCTATGCCTTTGCCGTATCGAGGGGCTGGCCGAAGGGCGCACGGGTGTGTCGTGTGCACTGAGACCGCCCCGTTGCCACTCGATACATGATACGGATTTGCGCAAGCAGGTACTAGTTCGCGTAGATCGGCTTCCAGCCCGACTCCCACGTGGAGTTTCGGAAGGAAACTCCACGCATCCCCATTCACTTCGAACGTGGCGGCTTCGGCATCCCGGCAGACGGATAGAGCCACCTGAAATACCGGTTGAAGGACAGCAGGAAACT
Organism: Armatimonadota bacterium; assembly: GCA_030612305.1. GTDB lineage: Bacteria > Armatimonadota > Zipacnadia > Zipacnadales > UBA11051 > UBA11051. Next base: position 311 of record JAUWOG010000027.1, read on the forward strand.
ATGCACGGGATACGCGACTTCCTCCAGCGGGTGTTCCTCGCCACACAACCACACCGGCACATCTCGCATCTTCGAGCCGCCGGTTCTCGATATAAGATATGCCAGCAGCAGACAGCCGGCAAAAGCAGCCAGAACCATCACCGGACCCCAGGCTCCCACTGTCCCCCCCTGCGGTGTGGAAAGGCTGATATTGAGCACTGAATCGCCGAACAGGGCGTTGAAATCGAGGCCGTCCCCCGTCCCCAGAGCTGTCGAAACCGTCCGGTACAGGTACTTGAGCGGCAGCAATGGCACTATCCCGAACAGCACACAGAAAGCTGCGAAGACCCCCTGTGGAATCGCCATGCTCCAGGGCACGTCCCGCCGTTCGACGCTCTCTTCGACACGGAGGTTCCCGAGAAACACAAGGCCCACGAATTTCAGCAGCGCCGCCAGTGTGACCGCCGATACGAAGATGGCGATAATCCCCAGGAATATCATCAGCGGCATGTGGAAGCCCGCCAGCAGCGAGCTCTCGAAGATGAGCCACTTGCTCGCAAAGCCGCTGAAGCCGGGCACACCGGAAATCGCCAGGAAGGCGATTACCGCCGTGGCCGTTGTCGCGGGCATGATGCGCATCAGGCCGCCGGCCTTGTCCATGTCGCGCGTCCCGGTGCGATACAGCGCCGAGCCGGCATTGAAAAACAATAGAGACTTGAATGCGGAGTGGTTCACCATGTGGAAAAGAGCCGCGATCAGGGCCAGCGCCGCCAGTTCCGGATGCGTCGCCAGCAGAGCCGCACCGACGCCGATTGCCAGCCAGATGTAGCCCATCTGCCCGATCGTACTGAATGCCAGCAAACGCTTCGTGTCGCTCTGCTGGAGCGCCGTGAACGTGCCCACAATAATCGAGCCGGTACCGAAAAGCGCAACCAGGATACCCCACACTGCGGTCGCGTCCGACAAGGGCATCATCACAGCCAGCACCAGCAGACACCGATAGACGCCCATCTTCACCATGCAGCCGGACATCACCGCGGAGAACGGAGAAGGCGCTGCCGGATGAGCGTAGGGCAGCCAGAAGCCGAACGGCAGAATGCCCGCCTTCGTCGCCGCAGCAACCATGAACAGACCGATGCACACGTGGGCCAACCATGGCTGGACCATCAGCAGCGTCGCCAGCGCCTGCTTGAAATCCCCGATGGCAAAAGAGCGTGTCGGCGTGTGCAGATACAGTATCACCACCGCGACTATCATCAACACTACCGCCGCCTGGCTCACGACGAAGTAGATCACAGCCGACCGCCGGACTTCCGCATCGCGCTTCTCAAACACCACCAGCGCATACGAAGTCAGCGTCATGATTTCCCAGAACACGACAAAGAAGAACAGGTTGTGCACCGACAGAAGCGCGAAGATACTTGCGAAAAACAAAAGCAGCATCGGATAGTAGCGCGCCAGGCTGTATTCCTCATAGTTCAGCATGTAGCGGATCGAATAGAGCGTGCTGCACACCGCCGACAGCGCCGTGAGCAGCAGGAAGATGGCACCCAGTTCATCAATCTCAAATGTCAGAGCCGTATTGAGGTAGGGAATGCTGAACACAGGGGAGGCGCTGTGCACCGGGCCGCTCGCCAGAACCGCGAACGACAATTGCGTCACCCAGACACCCGCGACCAGCGCGGAGAGAAACGCCACATAACCACTGACGACGCGGTTTCTGGCCACGAGTGCCGAAACCCCGGCTCCCGCGACCAGCACAACAACAGCGGCAATCAGCAGATCGGCGCCTGTCATCGTCGGCTCACATTCCTGGCTCCGTTCATTCTTGCGCACTCCGGACGCTCACGTTGCTGTGGCCCCGCCTGCGGTCAAGCCGTCTGTCGCCCCGCACTTCTCGAAGCTGTCATCAGGCAGGTGGGCGACAAAGCCGGCGATAGCATCAGCCACTTGCGGCGTCAGACGCTGGCCCCATTGCAGACTCGCGGGCTGAACTGCCAATAGCAGCACACGCTTGTCGCATTGCTCCGCCAACAGGTCTGCCAGCACGCTCAACGAGCAATTGTGCGTAGATATGTTGCAGCCGCTCAACTCGTGCCGGTCGAGGAGTCTGATTTCGCCGGCCGCGGCCCCCATGTCCGCCGCGTCCACCAGCAGGATTGTCGAGGCCTCGCTGTTGCGCATCTCCGCCAGATAATTCTCCGGCACATCCTCACATTCCAGGTACGGATTCCCGGTTCGTTCCGCTACCGCCCGTCCCAGCACCAACCCCGCTCCATCGTCCCCACGCAGCGGATTCCCAATGCCCGCGACCAGAAAAACATCCTCAGCCAGCGCCTCCACGGCCTCTGCAGCACTGCTCATCACTCGCCCTCAGATCGCGTTCTGGAACGCCTGCATCTCCTCGACCTCATCATAACGAAACACGGGGCCGTCCAGGCACACGTACTTGTCACCTATCAGACAGTGTCCGCACTTCCCGACGCCGCATTTCATATGCGCTTCCATGTTGATATACATCTGGTCTTGCCCGACGTCCATTTCCACAAGCCGGCTCACAACCGGCCGGATCATCACTCCCGGACCGCACATCAGCACCGTCGTCCTGGGCGGGTCCAACTCTACTCTGTCCAGTAGCTCCGGCACGTAACCGACATACCCCGGCCAGTAATCGTCTGCCACGTCAACCGTCTGGTGACACTCCATGTATGGCGAGTCCCACCAGTCCTGGAGGTCCTCCTTGTACAGCCGGTCCTCCGGAGTCCGCGCCCCGTACAACAGCACTACCTGCCCATAGTCATCCCGGTTGTCAAGCATGAAGAAGATCGCCGACCGCAGTGTCGGAAGGCCCAGGCCGCCGGCGATAATCACAATATCCCGCCCCAGGTTCTCTCCAAGCGGAAAGCCGTTACCCATCGGGCCCCGCACGCCCACGTAGTCCCCGACCTGCAACCGGTGCAGCGGCACCGTCACCGCCCCTGAGGCGTAGCGCCGCACAGTTGTCTGGAATACGTGCCGCTCCTTCGGAGAAGAGCACAGCCCAAACGGAGCTTCACCCGCTCCTATCACGGAGAACTCCGCGAACTGCCCCGGACTGAACACCATCCCCGGATCATCGTCCGGCAGCCGCAGGCTGAACGTTTTCTCCGTCTTCGTCTCGATCTCGATAGCCTCGATGACCGCCAAACGCGGCAAGTAATCCTCTGATCGGCTCATAGCTTCCCTTGCGCTCCGCTAGGATGTCGCCTCAGTCGGCGGCCGGCGAATCAGTTCACACACCGTCGGCATCCCCATGTGGCCCAGGCACGCGATAATACACCGGCCGCATCCCACGCACCCGTAGCGGCCCTGTTTCTTGAAGTGCTCGTAGCTGAGCTTGTGATACGAATACATACGCGCCCGGTACGGCAGCGAGAACCCCCGTACCCCCCCGGCCGCCTCCCGGGGATAGCCGAACAGCCGGCACGAATCCATCTGCCGGATTCTCGCCCCGGACTCCTCGTCATACTTCATGTCGTTGACATCGAAGCACGTGCACACCGGACACAGATACGAGCACCCGCCGCAACCGTAGCAATGCCGCCCGATCTCCTCCCACGTCGCCGGACTAACCGTATCAGCACTCACACGCCGCACCGCCGCCGCCAGATTCGCGTGCAGCTCAAACAGCTCCTCACCCGCCTTCTCTTTCTGCAAGTCCCGCGCCTCGATGATCTCCGGCGTCGCCGGCGCCAGCAGTGACTCCCATTGCCTCCGGATCCGCTCGCCCTTCTCAGTCGCGAACTCCACCAGGTACTCCTCACCCACCCGCGTCAACTGCACGTCATAGCCACTGTCACTGACTGGCCCGCCGCCCTCGCAGCATGGGCAGAAGCACGTCTCTGCTGCCGGCTCCACGCATGCCATGGCGATCAGCGTCGCTACCTCGCGCCGCTGGCCGTACAGTTTATCAGCCGGCTCACGTTCCAGGAAGAAGTGATCCAGGTACTGCACCGCCGCCACGTCACACGGCCGAATCCCGAAGAGAATGAAAGGCGACGGAGGCGGCGGAGGGATGATCTCCGGCGGGCCTTCATCCTTGAGCCGGTATTCGAAATACAGCTCCTTCGGTGGCCTCAGATGCTCGGTCGGCGAAACCAGCGAGTTCCCGTAGGACAGATCCATCTCCGCCGCGCTTTCAACTTCGCAGAAGAAAATATCGCCCTTCGGTGCCTGCGTGGGCGCAATCACACGGTCGCCCAGCGCGAAAAGCTGCGCCAGAGCTTCAGGCAGCTTCTCGCCGGCAAGGATGCAGGCTCTGATGCCTCTGTCCATCTCAGCTTTCCCTCACTCTGGCGGGCGTGCAGCGGTACGCCAACCCGCACGTGTATCGGTCGTAGCGGCCCGGCCCAAGCAGCATCTCCATCAGGTGCCGCTGGTGCGCCGGCAGCACAATCAGACCCCGAGGCAGATTCTCTTGCGGGTACGCAACCACCTCGGCCCGGCCCTTCGCACTGATTAGAACTCCTGGCCGCCCCGGCCTCAACCGCTCCATCTCCATATCCTCGGCATTCATCATCACATGACCCGCGCGCCAGTCGCGCATCTCCCGGTAGAGCAACGGCAGGGACCACATCCGCCCGTCGTAAATCCACCAGTGTGCATCAAAGCGCCACACCAGCGTGTACTGCCATCTCTCCGGGTCCGCGACCTCGATCGGCGAGTAGTACTCCCGCCGCTCCAGGATGTCATAGTAGTTCGGCGGCAGAGCCCCCACATCTATGGCCGCCTCGTTCTCCACCCGCAGTTGCCCGACATCAACGCCTCCGTAGCCCGGCACCTGCTCCCGAATCTGCTCCCAGATCTCGTCAACCGTCTGCGGCCCCGCCTCATGGCCCAGGCGCTCCGCAAGTTCACCCAACGCCTCCGGAAGGTATCTCGAGTCGCCGTACGGCGGCAACACCTGACCATTCCAGCGCGCGGTCCCGTCAAGCGAAGTGAAGCTCCCCTCACGTTCCCCGTACCCGCTCACCGGCAACGTCACGTCCGCGATACGCGTCACCGACGTCCGGAAGCTGTCCATCACGATCACAACATCCAGAACCTCTCGCAACTCCTCCATCCCGTCCCTGTCCAGCCAGCTCATCAGGTCCTCACCGATCACGATCAGGCCATCAAGCTTCTGCTCCTGCCTCAGGTCCAGCATCTCATACAGGCCCACGCCCTCGCCCTCGCAACGTCTGCCTCCTCCGCCGGCATTCTCTGACGTCCCGCCAGGCTTCTGCGAAGGGAAGGGGACAACGCCCATATGACCAAGCCCGACCGAATTGGGCGTGCCGTTCACGGCGAACACGTCGGCCGAGACGCCTTCAAGCCCATTCAGCTGGCTCGCTACGGCGGCAGCCGTCACGCCGGCGAAGGGCGTCGAGAACGCCCGTGTTGAGGCAACGATGGCCACCCTCGAGCTCTGCCTCAGCGCAGCCACGAGTTGCTCGAAGCTAGCCACCATTATCTCGGAACCCAGTGCGTCCAGTTCGTGAACGCACTTCTCCTCACACGTCGGGTCCAGCGCCTCCACAATATGCTGAAGTACCGCCGAACCTGCTCCGGGGTTATGTTGCACGAAGATATCAACCGAAGTTCCCAGCCCGTCGTCAATCTGGTCAATAACCGCCAGCGTCGAGCCCATCTGCTGCGCACGCACCACCCACGAACAGGCCTGCGCATTCAGATAACACAGATTCGAACTGAGGCACACAATGAGATCGTAGTTGACTAGCTCGCGTAGCGGCGGCCTGCTATACGCCCCACCGAGGCTGTGCTGCAGACCCCAGATAGTCGGGCCGTCAACGCTTCTCCCGAAGTTATCTATGTTGCAGGTCCCCAGCACTCGCCTGGCAAACTGCGCGATCGCAAAGCCTTCCTCATTCGTCAAATGGCCGGCGGCCACAATACCGAGCCGCGATTCGCCGCCGTCCAGGTACGGGCGAAGCAACTCGCTCGCCTTCGCTATCGCATCCTCCCACGCAGCCGGCGAGCCCTCAATCAGTGGCGACGAAAGGCGCATCGAGTTCCGCACCATGTCACCCATCTGCCAGCCACGCATACACAACCGCCCCTCAGACACCGCATCACTGCGGCTCGGGGCGGTGAGTACTAGGTCATCTCCCTTGCTCTCCAGGTACAGACCACAACCTGCGCCACAACCAGGACAAACCGCGGGAACGAACCGAGGCATCAGCGCGCTTCCTTACCACTCATAGTAAGCGGACTAGATCCACTAGCCCGCATGACTTGCTTGTTTATCCGGCCACGTACCCTCACCCTCAGACCCATTTCTCGGCGGAGTGTTTCTCTCTTCCTCTCCTCTCACCTCCTTTCCCCGAAAAAAAGATTCCACGCTTTGCTTTCACCCCTGTCCTCGCGCCCATTACTTGTCATCCGCACCCCCTCTGCAACGCTCCCCTCGACCTCCCACTCAAGTCGCGGCAAATCGGAGGTGGACAACGTTTTTCAGGCATGGTATTCTAGGCGCACCAGGGCATCCGGACAGATGCCGCGGAGGGCATCGGAGAGCATGTGCCTCCGGAGACACACCCGCGCGTATTGTGTAGGAAGTAGCGGCTGCCGAAAGGCATTCATAGCCGCTGCAATTCTCTTTATGGGGTCCCGCCGATGACCGGCCAGACTCTCTAGCAGCTCGGAAAAGGTGACCGAAATGGTCAGAGCGCATCTCATCTACGGCAACTCTACAGCATGCCTCTTCCTGCTGTTGGCGGTACTCGTCGCAACTGCCCCGGCCTTCGCCGGGCAGCAGGATACCCAGGCATCTCAGCCGCGCACCGCTGTCACTGTCACCACTCAGTCCACTGACACCGTGGACCTCAAGGTCACCCCGAAATTCGGCACGCGCCCCGAGCCGGCAGAGGACATCAACCTCCAGCTACCTCCTCAGGACATCTACCAGGCCTTGCCGCGTTTCGGAGCCGGTATCTTCCTCCCTGCCGACAGAGAAGATGGCGATGCAACTGACCGCCGCGGCACAGCGCCCGCTGCCAGTCCCCCTATCCCTCCCGATTACCTCATCGGTCCCGGCGACCAGCTCTCCCTGCGCGTCTGGGCGCGCGATTTCGAGCAACTCAACCAGGACCTCACCGTCACACCCGAAGGGCTCATCTATCCGCCCGAGATCGGTCGCCTCACCGCCTCCGGTCAGACACTCCGGCAGCTTCACGACGCGCTCGCCCGGGCATACTCCAAGGTCTTCGCCGCACCGACCGTCACACTCACCGTCTCACAGCAGCGGGTCGTCGAAATCTACGTCACCGGCGACGCGGCTCGGCCCGGAAAATACGTACTCGCCGGCGCTGCCACCGTCTTCACAGCCCTCCACACCGCCGGCGGCCCCTCCGCGATCGGGACCTTTCGCCGCCTCAAGCTCAACCGCTTCGGCCGGCCCCCCATCGAGATAGACCTCTACGACTACCTCCTCACCGGACGGCGAGACAAAGACATCCTCCTCCAGCCCGGCGACACCCTCTTCGTCCCGCCTCTGCAAAGCGAAATCGCCATCGCCGGCCAGGTTCGTCGCCCCGCTCGCTACGAACTCAGCGACCAGACAACCATTGCCCAGGCCATCGAGATGGCCGGAGGACTGAAGCCCACCGCCTACGGACCCGGCGTCATTCTCTGGCATACGGCCGACCGCAAGGACTGGCGCGGCACCGCCATTGACCTCTCCGACCCCAACAACTCTGACCTCCACAAGCTCATCAACGACGGCGACGTGCTCGTCGTGCCCTCCATACTCCCTGACGCAGACAATGTCGTCAAAGTCTATGGAGCCGTCAAGCGCCCCGGATACTATCCTGTCGGCCCTGAGGCCACCGTCGGCTCCGTGCTCCGCGCCGCAGAGGGTATGGTCGGAGACGCTCACATGGGCCACGGCGCCCTCACACGCCTCGACAAGCAGCGCCATGTCGAACTCATCGCCTTCAACGTCCGCGAGCAGTACTATGGCGGCCCCGACACCCAGATCCCTGTCCGCGCCAAAGACTGGATACACATCTATCTGCAGAGCGAGGTCGAGCCGCAGCAGCAGGTCGAAGTCCGCGGCCACGTCGCACGCCCCGACACTTACCGCTGGTCCATCAACTTCGGCGTCAGCCGGCTCCTGATGATGGCCGGCGGCCCCCTCCCCGGAGCCTACATGGACCGCGCCGACCTGCTCCGCCTCACCGCCGACAAAACCTACGAGATCATCCCCGTCAATCTCCGCGCCGCACTCGACGGCGAACCTGACGCCGACATTGCACTCCAGCGCGGCGACATCCTCACAGTCATGCGCCAGGAAGACGCCAGGCCGCCCTCCACCGCCTACATCTCCGGATATGTCGCCAGGCCCGGCAAGTATCCCCGCCATGACGGCATGAAAGTCAGCGATCTCATCTTCGCCGCCGGTGGCCTCAAGCCCGGCGCAGGCCCCGGCATCGAACTCACATGCGGACGCTTCCAGGGCCGGCCCGAGACAGCCAAACTCCGCCTCGACGGCACGCCGGACGACTACACCATCTGGCCCGACACGCTCCTCACAGACGACGACACCGTCGCGGTCATGGGTCGCGGCGGCTTCAAAGAGCGCGTGGACCTCGTGTACCTCCAGGGAAGAGTCGAAAAACCTGGCAGCTACATCATCAAGCGTGATGGTGGCCGCGAGGAGTACACTGTCCACGAGTTGCTTCGTGAGGCTGGCGGTCTGCTGCCCGACGGAAACCCCGACGGCATAGTCGTCTATCGGCCCCACGATCTGGCAATCGGCGAGAGCCAGGCCCAGGACCTTGGCCACATCCTCGACTCCCTCAACTACGAGAGCCGCCAGCCGACCATGGAAGTGGACGCCGACTCGCAGGCCGCCGCTCTCAGCTCCACTGTCGGACAGAATCTCACTTCCGTACTCAGCAGCTCCGGATCTGTCAGTGTCGTCATGCCCCCGCGAAGGCTCAGCCAGACCGACCTCGTCTCCGCCATCCCCGTCGAAGGAGCCGAGATACTCGCCACGCGCGGCAAGTCCGGCAACATGGAACTCGAGCCCGGCGACACCGTCGTTGTCCCCCGACGCATCAACACAGTCACCATACTTGGTGCCGTCCCGCGTTCCGGCGCTGTCCCCTACGTCGCCGGCCGGAACTGTATCGCCTACATCAACGAGTCCGGGGGCCTCCGTGAGGACGCCGCCGCCGCCCGCATGGTCGTCGTCCACGCCAACGGCTCCGCGGCTCCCATCAGGCCCGATGCGGCCATACGCCCCGGTGACGTCATCGTCGTGCCCACAAAGCACATCGTCCGCACCGTCCGCACCGAAAGCGAATGGCAGAAGTGGTTCAAGACGATCGTCTCACTCGCCGCCGCAGCCCTCGTCTTCTAACGAGATACCTTCCAGCGAGAGGAAGCCATCACAGTGGCGTCGTCAACGCGCAAAAACAGAAATGCACTCCCCGACAGGCTGCGCTGGTGGCACGTATTAGCGCTCAGTTTCATCGGCGCTTGTCTCGTTGCTGCAGTCTTCTTCTTCACCCGCCCGGCCACATACACTGCCACGACTTCCCTCCTCCTCAACGACCAGCCTGATGTCCTCGCCAGGCTGACCAACGAAACCGGCGATCCCGCCGCCACACAACAGGAGCGCCTCTCCACCATACTCGCAAGTCGCCAGATACGCGACCGCCTCGTTGGCGAGTACAACCTGGACCAGAAGCTGCACATGGACAAGGATTTCGCGGCCGAGACACTCTCATACATGACGGACATCCTCTCTCAGGGCGGCGGCCTCACCATCACCGTCTCATGCCGAGGCTACCGCAAACCCCGGCTTGCCCTCTGGAGCCCCATGAGTATGCCCGACGCGCACCGGCTCTGCGCACAACTCGCAAACGCTTACGTCACACAACTCGACGGCTACCTTGCCGAGACCGCGCTCGACCTGGCCCGCAATGATCGCAAGTTCATCCAGCAGGCACGCGACAACATCCGCCGCGAGCTCACGGACACCGAAGACGGGCTCCAGCGGTTGCAGACACAGTACCAGCTCATTGACCCCGACGAAAAAGCCATGCGCACCGTGGACCGCGTCAAAGCCGCCCAACAGGCACAGTCCGAAGCCTCCACCCAACTCGAAGACGTGACCAGCTCACTCCGCAAAGCACGCGGGCAGCTGCGCAGCGTGGATGCACTCCACATCGCCAAAGTCGCCGAGACCCGCAACCCGGTCATCAGCCAACTCGAGCAGAAGCTTGCAGAACTGCAGGTGGACATGGCCGGCGAACTCGCCTCAGGCAAGACTCCCGGCCACCGCCAGGTCGTCCAGATACAGGCCGCCATGGACAACATCAACGACCAACTCAAGGACCTCGAGGAGCGCGTGCGCGGCGAGCTCTCCCAGGCCAACAACCCCACCTACGACAATCTCGTCGGCAAGGTCGTCGAGCTTGAGATTGGCGCTTCCGGTGCGCGCGCCCGCAGAGCCAAGAGCGCTGCACTGCTCGCCGCCGCCAAGGCAAGCCTCGCCGAACTCCCGCCTGTCGCCCGTGACTACGCAACCCTCAAGCGCAAGCAGCAGGTCCAGTCCGAGTTGATGGCTTCCCTCACCCAGTCTCTCGCCCTCGCGGTGATCGCGGAGCAGCGTGCCACCGCCACTAGCGCCTTCACTGTCCTTGATGCTGCTGTCCCACCGATGAGACGCTCCGGCCCGCCGACCTTACTCGCCGGCGGCATCGCTTTTGTCGTCCTGGTCTGCGTTTTCGGCTTCACCATGGGTGACCGCCGCGCCTTCGGCATGTTCTAGTCCTGTGTTACTCCTGAATTGCACAGCAAACACGCTCGAGCTTGGTCCGTGCGTCTTGGGCCCCATTACTCATGAATGGGTGGCGCGGCCTATGAGGACGCGTAGCGTCCTCCGCTTCGCGTCTGACGCATCATTCATGAATGGGTGGCTTGGCCTCCCAAGAGATGGGTGGCTCGGCCTGAGCTTTCGGCCTCACCGAAAGCTCAGGTGGCAATTGAACAAGCTGTGCTTG
>JAUWOG010000009.1 GCA_030612305.1 Armatimonadota bacterium
CCTGCATCAATCTCGTGGAGACGATAAATACGGGCACTCCCGCAATGCGGACCGCGCGCTCCTGGTTGGACGCCGCCCAGTGCATCGGCACGGCCTCGCAAAAGACCACGATGATGAATGTCATGACGAGAAGGGCTGTCACCGGCCCCAGTGCGGCCCCGAGCCACACGCCGCAGACACCCGTCGCGATCCGCTCGGCCATGTAGTTGCACGTGGTGATGCCCAGTATCAGCGTTGAGAGCAGCACGGCACGGTGACCGTGCAGATGCGAGATGACGCGCGCAGACCACCGCCCGCTTTCACGCCACTGCTCGACACGGCTCCGGCCGATGACGAGGAAGCCTACCTCGGACGCGGTGAGCAAGGCCGAAGCGAGAAGCAACAGCACCACTACAGCTATCTGACCAATGATGGTCAATTCCAACTACGTGCAGCCCCTTCTGTGGGACGTGCCCCCTACTCGCCGGGCGGCAGACAGGCCCGCCTTCTCAATGCAGAGGATTATACCATACGGCCTGCGGCGAGCAAAACGCTCAACCGCCCTTCGCTCGCTCACTGTTTAGTTCCGCACCTGTGACCATATCTCCTGCCGCATTCAAGGAGCTATCAGCAGCAGTGCACTACGCCGGACATCATCAAGTTGCGGCCGGCGATGTCATCACCCCAAATGCGCGACACCGTGCCAGTTTGGCACGGTGCCGTTTCCTTGCGCGACATCATTCGCCTGTGTGTTGATAGAATGTCTCCATGACCTCAAGCCGTCAATGCTGGGGGGACTAGCGCTTCGAGAACTGCTTGCGGCGACGAGCGCCCCGGCAGAACTGGTGCTTGCGTTCCTTCGCCCGTGGGTCTCGTGTCAACAGACCTAGCGGGCCCAGTGTCAGACGATGGCTTTCATCAAGAGCCACGAGAGCCTTGGCAATGCCGTGACGCAGGGCATCGGCCTGACCAGCTATGCCTCCACCCTTCGTCTTAGCCATCACATCCACCTTGCTCTCCAACTCGGTGGCCGCCAGCGGCTCCTTCGCGCGCTTGACAAGACCAAAGCGGGAGAAGTACTCCTCCAGCGACATCCCGTTCACCGTGATCTTACCGTCGCCGGGACTGATCCAGACTCGCGCCACGCACGTCTTGCGCCGCCCAGTACCGTATGCGTTTCCTGTGCTCTGTGTATCCAGCAAGATAGCTCCTCCTCGAAATCATCGGACCTGGCACTGCAAGCCAACGCCGCCGCGCACACTGCCGGCAACAGCTCGCGTTGGGTAGTTGCCTGCGACTACATACTCAGAGCCTTCGGCTCCTGTGCCTCATGCCGGTGCTCTGAACCCGCATACACCTTCAGCTTCTTCAACATCTTCCTGCCCAGAGCGTTGTGCGGCAACATCCCTTTGACCGCCTTGATGATGACCTTCGTCGGTGCCTCGGCCAGGAAGTGAACGTACTGCTGTTCCTTCAGATGCCCCGGGCGCGTGCTGGCCCGGTAGTATATCTTCTGCCGCAGCTTGTCACCTGTCAGCACGACCTCGGAGGCGTCGGTGACGATGACGAAGTCGCCGGTATCCACATGAGGTGTGTAGCTCGGCTTGTGTTTGCCGCGCAGTACGGATGCAACGCGGGCGGCAAGACGCCCCAGCGGAATGCCGCGCGCACTGATTATCCACCAGCCTTGCGTGACATTTTCTTTTCTTGCAGAACTCGTTTGCTGATTCTTCATTCAAAAGCCTCCGACAAGCTTCGCGCTCATTCCGTGACTAATACTCCACTCGCACCAGACACAATCCTTGTGGCGGTGCGGTGGGAGCCGCCTTGCCCCGATCGCAACCGCGCAGGATATCCGCCACATCCGCGGGCGTCAGAGCGCCCCGTCCTACCTCTACCAGCGTCCCGACGATGTTCCGAACCATCTTGTACAAGAAGCCATTGCCACCAATCCGGCTCTCTATCAAGTCACCCTCACGCTCTACGTTCAGACGGAACAGCTCCCGCACCGTCGTCTTAGCGGAGCCGCCCGCCGCCGCAAAGGCGGCGAAGTCATGCTCACCTATCAGGTGCCGTGCTGCCTCCAGCATCAGTTCCTCATCCAACGGCTCGCGCACGTGCCAGGCAAACCGGCTGATGAAGGGCGATGGCAGTGCCCGATTCAGAACGCGGTAGGAGTACAACTTTCCCCGCGCACTGTGGCATGCGTGGAAGTCATCCGCGACTTCGGCACACTCAACTACCGAGATGGCGGGCGGTAGCAGGTTGTTGGCGGCCTCGAGCAGCGCCGCCTCGGGAATCGGATTCGACGTGCGCAGCGTCACCACCTGCCCCAGCGCATGCACGCCGGCATCCGTACGGCCCGCCGCAATCACCTGTATCCGGTGCTGTAAAAGTTCGCTCAGGTGTGTCTCCAGCTCGCCCTGTATCGTGCTCGCCCCGGGCTGGATTTGGGACCCCGAGTAATCAGTACCATCGTACTGCACCGTGAGCGCTATGTGGCGCATTGTCCGTCACCACCGGCCCGCTACTCGGTCAATTCCAGGATCGCCATCTGTGTGCCGTCACCGCGCTGCTTGCCGGCGCGAGTGATCCTCGTATAGCCGCCATCCCTGTCGGCAAAGCGAAGGGCGATCTCGTCAAAGAGGTGGCGGACGAGGTCCTTGTCGCTGATCTCGGCCAGCACCTGACGGCGTGCGGCGAGGTCGCCGCGCTTCGCGAGAGTAATGAGCTTGTCAGCAAAGCGGCGCGACTCCTTGGCCTTCGCCAGAGTAGTCTTGATCTGGTCGTGACGGAACAGCGCAGCGACTTCCGACCGGAGCAACGCCACCCGCTGGTCCGTCGCCCTGCTCAGCTTCCGATGGTCCTTCCTGTGCTTCATTGCATTTGCCTCTATTCATCACCGTCGCCTGCATCAGTGAGTTGCAGACCGTAGCTGTCGAGCCGCTGTATCACTTCGTCAAGCGACCGCTTCCCGAAATTCCGTATCGCCAGCAGTTCCGCCTCTGTTCTCTGCACCAACTCCCCCAGTGTGTCAATGCTCTCCTTCTTGAGGCAGTTGAAAGTGCGCACCGAGAAGTCCACATCCTCGATCGGTATGTCGTACTGCTTGGCGGTGGCCGGCTCTTCCTGCAGCGCCTCACCTTCGTCGGCAGGCAATTCCTCGCCGGCCTCAGTGAAGACACGCATGTACGACTGGATCTCCCGTGCCGCCATCCGCAAGGCCTGATCCGGCCGCACCGTCCCATCGCCCCAGAGTTCGAGAATGAGGCGGTCGAGATCGGTGCGACTCCCGAGCCGCGTCGCCTCCACGCGGTAGCTCGCACGGTGGATCGGCGAGAACACCGCGTCAATGGGCAGGACATCTACCCCGAGCGTGCCTCGGGTCTCATCATCGGCCTGTGCGAAGCCGACGCCGCGCCCCACCCACATGTCAATCTCAAGCTCGGCGCTGGCCGTGCTCAGTTCGGCTACGTGCAACTCCGGGTTTACGATCTCAACACCGGCAGGGACGTCAATGTCGGCCGCCAGTATCTCTCCGCGACCCTTGGCACGAATGTGCATCACCAGGTCGGCGTCATCATCAGTGCCATCCTCGATCCGAACCGAGATCTCCTTGATATTCAGCATGATCTCGGTGCTGTTCTCAATAACGCCCGGAAGCGTGGAGAACTCGTGGAGGACCCCGTTGATGCGCACGTCCGTGACCGCCGCCCCGGAAATGTATGCCAGGACCACTCGCCGCAGCGAGTTGCCCAACGTGTGGCCGTAGCCACGCTCCAGCGGCTCTATCGAGAACTTGCCATACTTGTCATCCAGATGCAGTCCGCGTACCTTCGGACTTATTCCCTCTTGCATGCCAATGCTCCCTTGCGTTGCAATGCTCGCCTGCCTGACCGCTGTGTGTCTGGCGAAACCGGCCCAGCACCTCAGAGTGGTCACAAATGATACCAGAAGCTGTTTCAAAGCCCTGCGGGAGAACTCTTCAGAGCCCGGCGGGGATCGGTGAAGCTCTGAGATTCAACGGCTCGTCGCAATCCGGCAATCGCTCCCCCGGCCGAAAAGGAGGTTTTGAGACCGCTTCTACCGAGAGTAGAACTCTATCACCTGTTGTTCATCGGCGACTGTGCCGGCCTCCGCAGCCTGCGGCAAGGCTACCACCGTGGCGGTTAGATTACCGTAGTCCACCTGCAGCCACGCGGGCACGGGGACCGCTCCTGCGTTTGCAGCAGCCTGTGCCACGGGGGCGATCTCCTTGCTCTTTTCGCGCACCTTGATGACATCACCAGGTCGCACCGCATACGAAGCCACAGTCACTATCTGCTCATTGACCGTGATATGGCGGTGACTCACGAGCTGGCGTGCCTGCGCTCTGCTGCTCGCCAGTCCGGCCCGGAACACGGCATTGTCCAGCCGGGTCTCGAGAGCCTGCACCAACAGCTCGCTCGTGACGCCCTCCTTGCGCTCGGCGCGTCGAACGTACCGGCGGAACTGCTTCTCCAGCAACCCGTACACAGACTTCATCTTCTGCTTCTCTCGCAACTGCTGCGCATAATCGCTCGGGCGGCGGCTGCGACGGTCATCGCCTCCCTGGCCGGGCTTATATGCCTTGCGCTCGAAGGCGCACTTCGGAGAAGTACACCTCGCGCCCTTCAGAAACAGCTTCGTGCCCTCTCTGCGACAGAGCCGGCATGCGGCTCCTCTATACCTTCCCATCTACGTAACTCCCCTCCGGACAATCATCACATCACGCCGCCAGCACTATACGCGGCGGCGCTTGGGCGGCCGGCAACCGTTGTGTGGAATCGGGGTAACATCCTTGATGTTTCCGATTGCCAACCCCGCGGCCTCCAGCGCGCGAATCGCTGTCTCGCGCCCTGAGCCCGGGCCCTTCACAAAACAGTCCAGCCGCTGGACGCCGAACTCCTGCGCCTTACGCGCCACTGCCTCTGCCGCCAACTGCGCAGCGAACGGCGTATTCTTCTTCGTGCCCTGAAAGCCGATCGTCCCCGCACTCGACCAGCACAGCACATTCCCCTGCTGGTCAGTTATCGAGATCATCGTGTTGTTGAAGGTGGACCTGACATAGGCCCGACCATACGGAACGCGTACCTTCGCCCGCTTTCCGCCCTTGACTTCTCCATCTTCTGCTGCCATTGCTTTTCCTCCAATTATCCCAAGACCCCGGTGCCCGCAGACTACTTCTTCAGTACCCGCTTCTGCACTGATACGGTCTTGCGCCGGCCCTTGCGCGTCCGCGCATTCGTCCGCGTCCGCTGGCCGCGTACAGGCAAGCCGCGCCGATGCCTCATACCCCGGTACGTGCCGATCTCCACCAGCCGCTGGATGTTGCTCTGCACCTCACGGCGCTTGTCGCCCTCTATGGTGTGGTCCCGCTCGATAATCTCACGGAGCTTCGCGACCTCTTCCTCCGTGATATCCCTCATGCGGATGTCGCCGGCCATGCCCGCCTGCTCACAGACCTTGCGCGCCGTCGAGCGGCCAATGCCGTAGATGTAGGTCAACGCTATGTCCAGTCGCTTATCGCGAGGCAAATCCACTCCTGCTATCCTGGGCACTCAGACTCCTCCTTGGAAACTCAACTGGCTGCGCACGGTGCCGTATCGCGACACCGCTTGCCGTTCAGCCCTGGCGCTGCTTGTGGCGCGGGTTCTCACAGATTACGCGCACTGCACCCTTGCGCCGCACTATCTTGCACTTGTCGCAACGTTTTTTCACTGACGCTTGTACCTTCATCATGACCACCCTCTGCCGCCCCACTGCCACCATGAGGCCGGCCCTGCTTCATCTCGGCTTCCGAGATCCGACTACTTGTGCAACCACATAATTCGCCCTCGCGTCAAGTCATAGAGAGAAAGCTCCACAGTCACCTTGTCTCCGGCCATAATCCGGATGAAGCGCATGCGGATCTTGCCCGATAC
Organism: Armatimonadota bacterium; assembly: GCA_030612305.1. Classification (GTDB taxonomy): domain Bacteria; phylum Armatimonadota; class Zipacnadia; order Zipacnadales; family UBA11051; genus UBA11051. The sequence continues at coordinate 5,922 of JAUWOG010000009.1, forward strand.
ATGCGCGAGCACCTCGTGGCCGTTCTCCAGCTCGACGGTGAACTTCGCGTCAGGCAACTTCTCCTTGACCGTTCCGAGAGCCTTGATCGCCTTGTTCTTGGCTGCCATAGGCTAGATAGACACCTCAGTCGCGCGGCGTAAGAATCCGCGGCCCTTCCTTGGTTACCACTATCGTATGCTCGAAATGTGCGCTCAAGCTACCATCCGCCGTCCGGGTCGTCCAGCCGTCCCTGTCACGAACGACCTGCGGCCCGCCAACGTTGATCATCGGCTCGATGGCCAGTGTCATGCCCGGCCGCAATGTCAACTCGTAGTCCGCAAACGCCCCCGCCTCATAGTAGTTCGGCACCTGCGGCGGCTCGTGCATCTGCCGACCTATTCCATGTCCGAGCAAGTCTCGCACAACACTGTACCCGTGCGCCTGTGCATGACCTTGTATCGCCGACGACACCGCCTTCAGCCGCTGCCCCACAACTGCCTCGCCGATGCCCTTGTGGAGTGCTTCCTCCGTCACTCGCAGGAGACGGCGGGCCTCATCCGACACTTCGCCGATCGCCTTGGTGGCGGCATTGTCCCCGTGAAAGCCCTGAAAGAACGCGCCCACATCAACCCCGACGATGTCCCCTTCGCGAACCACTACATCGTCGCTGGGAATGCCGTGAACCACTGCGTCGTTGATCGAGATACAGGTGCTGGCAGGATACTCCTGAAAGCCCTTGAAGCTGGGCGATGCCCCGGCCTCCCGGATCACCTCTTCCGTAAGCTCATCAACTGCCAAGGTGCTTACGCCCGGCACGAGTGCCTCAAGGGCGGTGTGCAGGGCCAGCGCACTGATCCTGCCGGCCTGCACCATGATCTCAAGTTCATCTGCCCTCTTGCGATTCACGTGCGCGCGCTTCTGGCCCGATCCATACATCTCAACTAAGCCTGCCCATGACCAGCCGATGGACCTCGTCCGGTGTGCCGCTGCCGTCCACGTCAATCAGCAGTCCCCTCTGGCTGTAGTAACCGATCAGCGGAGCCGTCTTCTCATGATATGTGCGCAGCCGCTCGGCTATCGCCTCAGGCTGATCATCACTGCGTTGGTAGATCTTTCCGGCCCCACATTTGGGGCACTCGTCCCCGACGTCAACACCGTCGCGGTCGAGACGGAAGATCGCCTCGCACGAATCGCACATCCGCCGCCCTGAGAGCCGCTCGATGAGCACTTCGTCGGCAACCGAGATGTTGAGGACCACCAGCTCGCCCAACTCCAGCTCGCCCATGACCTCTCCGAGCGCTTCTGCCTGGGCAATCGTCCGCGGAAAGCCGTCCAGCAGCACGCCCTGCTCCCGGATGTCCTCCCGCGCCAGCCGTTCGCGAATCACTCCGATGACCAGCTCATCGGGAACCAGGTCGCCGGCGTCCATGTAGGCCTTCGCCTGCTTGCCAAGCTCAGTACCGTTGGCAACCGCATCCCGCAGTATGTCGCCAGTGGACAGATGCACTACCCCGTATTCCTCCACGAGGCTGGCCGCTTGCGTGCCCTTTCCGGCCCCCGGCGGGCCGAGCAGTATCATGTTTCTCTCAGCTATCGCAAACCTCTCCCCGTGGCTACTACAGGAACCCCTTATAGTGTCGCATCAACAGATGCGCCTCGATCTGCTGCATCGTATCCAGTGCCACACCGACGACAATCAGCAGCGAAGTGCCACCGACCAGCGAGAACGTTGTGACACCGGTTATCGGCCCGATATAGTATTGCGCCAGCGCAACACAGCCCAGGAACAACGCGCCGGCCAGCGTGATACGGTACAGAATCTTGTCCAGGTAATCCCGCGTCTTTTCGCCCGGGCGTATCCCACGTACCGCCCCGCCGTTTTTCTGCAGGTTTTCTGCTATCTGTTCCGGGTTGAACGTCACCGCCGTATAGAAATACGTGAATATCACTACCAGAAGGAAGTACAGGAACGACGCGAAACCGTTCCGCCCCGGCGTCGTGAACTCCACGATGGAGAAGATGACGCCCTGGATCGTCCCGTCAGCGAGGTGGAATGTGTTGGTCAGGAACTCCGTGACAGATGGCCCCTGCAACAGATTGGCCAGCGTGGCCGGAAACAGAGCAACCGAGATGGCAAAGATGATCGGGATGACGCCGGCCTGGTTGACACGCAGCGGCAGGTGTGTCGTCTGCCCGCCCCACACCTTGTTACCCCTCACGCGCTTGGCATACTGCACCGGAATCTCCCGCTGCGCCTGCTGAACCTTGACGATGCCGTAGATGATCGCGACGAATATCAGCATCAGGAACAGCACGTTTGCGAGACCGATTTCGCCGCCCTTCCAGAGCGTGAGCGTCTGGATGAGCTCCTGTGGCATGACGGTCATGATACCCACAAAGATGATCAGGGATACACCCTGACCTATGCCCTTGTCAGTTATCTGGTCGCCCAGCCACATCAGGAAAGCGGTGCCTGATGTCATCATCAGCACGGCGAAGACCATGTCGGTCATGTCGCCCGTGAACGCCCCGGCGCTGCGGAACCAGCCTATCATTCCCATGCCCTGAAGAACCGCCAGACCCACGGTCAGATACCGCGTCCAGCGGTTGATTTTCTTCTGCCCGTACTCCCCCTCTTTCTGCAGCTCCTCCAACTGCGGAATGGCCATGACCAGCAACTGGAAGATGATCGAGGCGTTGATGTAGGGCATGATGCCAAGGGCCAATACCGAGAAGCGTTTCAGCGACCCGCCCACGAACATGTTGATGAATTCGCCCAGTCCGCCGCCGGAGAACAGCTCCTCCAATGCCTTCGGGTCCACGCCCGGCATTGGCACGTGGGCGCAGGCGACATAGACGGCGAACATCGTCATCACGAATGTGATGCGCTTGCGCACGTCCGGCAATTTCAGGGCCTGGGCCAGCGCCGCCAAACGCTCCCTCATTACTCTATCACCTCAGCCGTGCCGCCGGCCGCCTCAATCTGCTCCGCCGCCGAACCACTGAACGCATGGGCCCTTACAGTCAGAGCCCTGTCCAGCCGGCCCTTCCCAAGCACCTTCAGGCCCTTCTTCTCCAGCTTCTTCACCATCCCGATCTCGATCAGAAGCTCCGGTGTTACTTCCGTGCCGGCCTCAAAACGCCGCAGGTCACACAGATTGACCGTGCTGTAACGCTTGCGGAATATACCGATATTATGCGCCTTGTTGCTCTGGCCGCGGAGTTTCGGTACGCGCTGGTAGAGCGGCGTCTGTCCGCCCTCGAAGCCAGGAGCTATGCTGGAGCGGGCCTTCTGGCCCTTCTGGCCGCGGCCGGACGTCTTCCCCATGCCACTGCCGTGGCCGCGCCCAACTCGCTTTGCCCGAGCCTTGTTCTTAGGATTTCGTCTGATGTCTGTCAGGTCCATAAGCCGTGCTCCTCAACATCCCTGCTGCCGCAAGTTCTGCCCTCAGTCAACATCCGCCTCCGAGATCAGATGCCTCACGACATTGACCATACCTTCGATGGACGGGGTACACTCCTTCACCACACTCTGGCCGATTTTGCGCAGACCCAACGCGCGCAACGTCGCCCGTTGATTCGGCTTGCAGCCTATGTAGCTGCTCGTCAGAGTCAGCTTCTTCATCTTCGGCTCCTCGTTGCCCATGCTCCCGCGTACCCCTGCTCTCTGGTTGCCGTTTCCTGCGCGCAATCCGCCGTTCGGTGCTTCGCGAAACGGCCAGACTGCACCGGAGCGTCAATGGCCCTGCGAGCACTGCTCCGGTGTAATGCTACAGTTCCAGCCCGGTCTCACGTGCAGCATCCGCCAGCGCCCTGATTCTGCCATGCATCGGCCAGCCTCCTCGGTCGAAGACCACGGCCTTGATGCCCGCCTCCATTGCACGCTTGCCGATCGCCCTCCCCACCGCCTTGGCCGCCTCGATGTTGGAGGTACTCTCCAGCCCTTCGGTGATATCGTTCTCCAACGTCGAGGCGGATACCAACGTCGTACTCTCCCAGTCATTGATGACCTGGGCGCTGATATGCCGCGATGACTTGAACACCGAAAGCCGGGGCCTCTGTGGACTCCCGTCAACCTTCCGCCGCACTCTCAGGTGCCGCTTCCGTCTCTGTGCAACCTTCTTGCTCAATTTTCCCATTCTATGGTGCCGTCCTGTCCCGATTCATCCGACGACCCGCAACTGCGCAACCGGCGGGTTGTCTCGGCCAATCATGATGAGGAAACTAGCAGACTACATCTCACCGATGCGTGCCTTCCCCGCCTTGCGACGCACACGCTCGTCAATGTAACGGATGCCCCCGCCACGGTAGGGCTCCACTGGCCGCGCTGCACGGACCTCCGCCGCAACCTGCCCCACTAGCTGCTTGTCAATGCCGCGGACAATGACCGTCGTATTGGCCTCCACCTCGAACGCCACATCCTCCGGCGGTTCGATCTCGACGGGGTGAGAATGGCCCACTCGCAGCACCAGCGTCTTGCCACTCAACTCCGCGCGGTAGCCGATTCCGTTGATGAGCAGCCGCTTCTCGTATCCCTCGGTCACGCCCTGGACCATGTTGGCGATGAGTGACCGCGTCACACCGTGGAGGGCGCGATGTAGTCGCTGATTCGTCGGCCGTGAGACCTGCAGAACATCATCCGCAATTGCTATCTGCATATCCGGGTGGAACCCGAGAGACATTTCTCCCAAGGGGCCCGCCACGGTCACCACGTTGGCCTCAGAAACGTCAACCTTTACCTTGTCTGGAATCTCAACAGGCTGGTTGCCTACTCTTGACATGCTCTAGCTCCTGTCTGCTCCGGCCAGCAACAACTACCAGACGTACCCGATGACCTCGCCGCCAACACCGCGCTTGCGGGCATCTCGTGCCGTCATTACGCCGCTGCTCGTAGAGATGATAGCTACACCGATGCCGCCCAGTATTCTCGGCAGATCGCGCCTGCCCGCATAGACGCGCCGACCGGGCTTGCTCACCCGCTTCAAACCGTGCAGTACCGGTTCGCGCCGATCAGTGTACCTCAGACGGATCCGCAAGCTCCTGCCACGGGACACGAGTTGAAAGCCGCGAATATAGCCCTCATCATGCAGTATCCTGGCGATCTGTCGTTTGATGCCCGAAACCGGCACATCCACGCTCGTATGGCGCGCCTCTGCCGCGTTTCGTATTCTTGTCAGCATATCTGCTATTCCGTCGGTCACGATACCCACGCTGCAGCCTCCTGATTGACGAGACTTTACGTCTACTGCCCGTCTGTCGAAGTACTCGCCCCATAACGTCACCCAGGCCATCCTTCAGTCCCCGGCCCGGTGCTTCTGAGACTTCACCAACTGGCCTTGCGAATGCCCGGGATGTTGCCCTCCAGGGCGTTCTCCCGGAAGCAGATTCGGCAAAGCCCGAAGGTCCGCATGTAGCCGCGTCGCCGTCCACACAGGTGACAGCGGTTCACGCGCCGCGTCGAGTACTTCACATCCTTGCTCTGTTTGGCGATCCAGGATTTCTTTGCCACGGTGCTATCCCCTGATGAACTCGTTTAGTTGGCCACTGCTTCCTCAGCATCTTGTGCGCCGCCCACGGGCCTCTCCAGTGGCAGGCCGAGAAGCTCGAGAAAGGCCCGCCCCTCTTCGTCCGTCCCGGCGCTCGTCACTATCGTTATGTCCAGGCCCCTGATCTGCTCGATGTCGTCGTACCCAAGTTCCGGGAAGACCAACTGGTCGCTGAGACCCAGCGTATAGTTTCCCCGGCCATCGAACGAGTTCGGCGACAGACCGCGGAAGTCACGGACGCGTGGCATCGCGATATTGAACAAGCGGTCCAGGAACTCCCACATCCGGTCATGACGCAAGGTCACGCGACAACCGATCGGCTGCCCCTGCCGGATGCCGAACGCCGAGATTGACTTCTTGGCTCTGGTCATCGCCGGCCACTGGCCGGCTATCACCGACAACTCCTGCATCGCGCGCTCGAGACTCTCGAAGTTCTCCTTCGCGCTGTCAACACCCATGTTGAGGCTCACTTTGACCAGCCGGGGCGCTTCCCACATGTTGCTGTACCCGAACCGCTCCATCAGAGCCGGCCGGATCTCTGCCTCATATCGTTCCTTCTGTCTCGGTGCCATCTCTCCAAGTCCTCTTCAGATGCTCTCACAAGCGAAATTGCACTCCCGCAACTGCGCCAGACTACTCATCAATATCCTTGCCGCACTTCTTACACACGCGCACCTTCTGACCATCGTCCCGGGCCCTGTGCCCGACACGCGTCGGCGCGTCGCAACTCGGGCAAACCAGCATCACATTCGATATGTGAATGGGGCCCGGCGATTCCACGATCCCCGCCTGGCGGATCTGCTGCGTCTGACGGACCGCACGCTTCATGATGTTGAGGCCGTCAACGATGATGCGGCTCTTGTCGGGATTCACTTCCAGCACCCGGCCGCGCTTCGGGCTCCCTTTCATGGAGCGGTCCTTGCCCGCTATGACCATGACCTCGTCGCCTTTTCTGACGTTCAGCTTATCGCTAGGCATCTGTCTTCTCTCTCTCGGTTCTTCTTACACGACCTCTGGTGCCAGCGAGATGATGCGCATGAAGCCGCGCTCACGCAACTCCCGCGCTACCGGCCCGAACACCCGCGTCGCACGCGGGTCCTGCTGCTCATCAACTATCACGGCGGCATTCTCGTCGAAGCTGATATACGTCCCGTCTCCACGCGCAGTCGGCGCCTTGCACCGCACTATCACCGCGCGGACTACTATCCCCTTCGCGATCGGGCTGTCAGGCGTTACCCGTTTCGTGGAGGCGACTATCTCGTCACCCAGCCCCGCGAACCGGCAGGCACCACGGCCGATGATGTCAATACAGCCTATCTCTTGTACGCCGCTGTTATCAGCGACCTTCAGGCGCGTCTCTTTCTGTATCATCATGCGTCCCCTGTGTGCTGAGCGCTAACTCACTCTTCCTCGTCATCCGTCTTGTGCGTCGCCACAATCGCCTCTGTCAAGTGCGCCGGCACTTCCTCGTAGCCGCGAAAAGTCATCGTGTAGCTGGCACGGCCCTGACCGATCGAACGCAGGTCAGCCGCATAGGTGCCCATCTCCGCCAACGGTGCCTGCGCACGCACCAGTTGCAAGCCGCCGCCGATACTCTCCGTGCCCTGGATGCGGCCACGGCGACCCGACATGTCACTCATCACGTCTCCCATGATCTCTTCCGGACACGTGATCTCAATGTCCATCACGGGTTCCAGCAGTATTGGCCGGGCCTCCGCCAGCGCGTTGCGTATTGCTATCGTGCCCGCCGTGTGAAACGCCTGGTCCGACGAGTCCACGTCATGGTAGCTCCCGTCGTCCCGCGTCACTTGCACATCCACAACCGGTGAGCCCGTCAGGCTGCCCTTCTGGAGTTGGGCTATGGCGCCCTTCTCCACGGCCGGGATGTAGTTGGTGGGGATGCGCCCGCCCTTGATCTCACTGACGAATTCAAAGCCTGCGTCGCGTGGCAAAGCCTCCATCCGGATCCACACGTCGCCGAATTGCCCGCGGCCACCGGTCTGCTTCTTATGTCGCCCCTGCACACGCACCGAACTCGCTATCGTCTCACGGTAGGGGATCTTCGGCTGCGCAAGTACAACCTGTGCCTCGAACTTGCGCGCCAGCTTCGCCACTATCACATCCAGGTGTGCCGACCCCGTCCCATGCAGCAGCATCTCTGCGGTACTCGCATCGCGACCGTAGGTGAAGCCCACATCCTCTTCGGCAAGCCGCACCAGTCCGTTTGCCAGCTTGTCCTCATCGGCGTGAGAAGCCGCCGATACTGCCGCAAAGTGCATCGGTGCAGGCAGGTCCGGCGACTCGAAGACCACCCGCGACTTCGCGTCGCACAGCGTCCCGCCTGTCAGCGTATTCGCCAGCTTCGTCACACAGCCCAGGTCCCCGGCGCATAGTGACGCGACGTCGGACATGGTGTTGCCCTGCATCGTGGCCAGGCCGCTCAGACGCTCGCGATCGCCCTGGCCGGCCTCGATGACATTGGCGTCGGCTACAGCCGTCCCGGATAGCACACGGATCAGGCTGATGCGCCCCACATACGGATCGCTCATCGTCTTGAACACGACCGCCGAGAACGGCTCATCGCTGCTGCATTCCCGTGTCAGCTCCGTCTCTTCGTCCCCCGGCGTGTGGCCAGTCCAGCCTCCGCGACTGTCCGGCGTCGGACACACCGAGACGATGAAATCGAGCAGAGCGCCAATGCCGAGCGAACGCGCCGCGTCAGTGGTCAGCACCGGGACCAGGAGACCGCCGGCTACTGCCTTGCCCAGGCCGGCCGCCAACTCATCCTGCGTCAGCGTCTCGTTCTCGAAGTACTTCTCCATCAGCTCATCATCGTTAGCGGCTACCGCATCAACGAGGGCCTCTCTGGCCGCGGCGACCTCGTCAGCCATGCTGTCGGGGACGGCAGCCCAAGTGCCGCCCTGGGCAGAGCCCGTGAGCATTTTCATGCTCACCAGGTCAACGACACCCTCGAAATCACCCCTCGAGCCGACAGGTATCTGCACCAGCGCCGCCTCCGCACCGCTCAGCATCTCGCTGATGCTGTCAACGGCAGCCTGAAAATCCGCGTGTTCGCCACTCATCTTGTTCACCACGGCGATGACCGGCAGC
>JAUWOG010000707.1 GCA_030612305.1 Armatimonadota bacterium
GTCGCGGAGGCGATGCGCCAGATCAACCCCGATATGGTAGCGGCATATCCGATTACGCCTTCGACGGAAATCGTGCAGACTTTCGCAAATTTCGTAGCCGACGGGGAGGTTGACACGAACTTCGTGGCGGTGGAGTCAGAGCACTCGGCGATGAGCGCGTGTACCGCCGGCGCGGCTGCGGGCGGCAGAGTAATGAACGTGACGTCGGCGAACGGTCTGGCGCTGATGTGGGAGATACTCTACATAACCGCATCACTTCGCCAGCCGGTGATTCTGACGGTTGTCAACCGCGCGCTCTCGGGCAATATCAACATCCATTGCGACCACTCGGATACGATGGGTGCGCGGGATGCCGGCTGGCTGCAGCTCTATGCCGAGAACGTGCAGGAGAGCTACGACAACCTGCTTCAGGCGGTGGCTATCGGCGAGCGGATGGACGTGCGCCTGCCGGTGATGAGCTGCCTGGACGGCTTCCTCGTCAGCCATTCCTACGAGCTGCTGGAGGTCGAGGAGGACGAGGCGGTACGGGAGTGGATCGGGCCGTACAAGCCGAACAAGCCGCTGCTGGATATCGAAAACCCTTACACTATGGGCCCGATTGACCTCTACGACTACTACATCGAGCACAAATACAGTCAGTGGCAAACCTATCCGGCGGCCAAACAAGCCATCATCGAGGAGGGCAAGCGGTTCGGCGAGGTGTTCGGCCGGGAGTACGGCTTGATGGAGACGCCGGGGATGGAGGATGCCGATATCGCGATCGTGGCGATGAGCTCTGCCGCCGGCACCGCCAAGGACGTCGTGGAGAAGCTGCGTGACGAGGGCGTCAAGGCCGGTCTGCTGAAGCTGCGTGTCTTCCGCCCGTTCCCGGCGGAGGAGATAGTGGCCGAGCTGTCGGGCTGCAAGGCAATCTGCGTGATGGACCGGTGCGCTTCGTTTGGTGCCGGCAGCGGCCCGCTGTACCATGAGATAGCCGCCGCGATGTACTCCGCGGGCCAACAGGTGCCGATGACCAATATCATCTTCGGTCTGGGCGGGCGGATGCTGACACCCGATGACATTGAGGGCGTGTACAGGGAACTGGTGGAGATAGCCGACTCGGGCAAGATAGACCAGGTATGCAAGTGGCTTGGTGTGCGCGGGTAGCGCGGCCCGCATCGGTCACGAACCAGGAGGACTAGAATGGCAAAGGCAAAGAACCTGAAGCAACTGAGCAAGACCCCCGTGCGTTTGACCGGAGGCCATCGCCTGTGCCCGGGCTGCGCAGAACCAACGGTAGTCAGACAGATTCTGATGTCGAGCGACGATCCGGTGATCGCCGCCAATGCGACCGGCTGTCTTGAGGTCTCGACGACGATCTTTCCCTACACTGCCTGGAATATCCCATGGGTACACATCGCGTTTGAGAATGCGGCTGCCGTCGCCAGCGGCATGGAGGCGATGTACCAGTCGTTGAAGCGCCAGGGGAAAATGGACGCCGATACGAACTACAACTTCGTGGCGTTCGCCGGCGATGGAGGGACGTATGACATCGGGTTCCAGGCGCTGTCCGGTGCGGCTGAGCGCGGGCACAAGTTCCTGTATGTCTGCCTCAATAACCAGGCATATATGAACACGGGGATACAGCGGTCGTCGGCCAGCCCGCTGGGCGCCCACACGACGACGAGTCCCGCCGGGACGGTCATCCCCGGCAAGCAGACGCACCACAAGGATCTCACCGCGTGTATGGCCGCCCATGACATACCCTATGTGGCGCAGACGATTCCGGGCAACTGGCGCGACATCACCAAGAAGGCCACGCGGGCATTCGAGATTGATGGGCCCTCATTCATCAATGTGCTGACCCCGTGTCCGCTGGGCTGGCGCTGCGACCCGGCAGA
>JAUWOG010000700.1 GCA_030612305.1 Armatimonadota bacterium
AAGCACGGCTATCAGATAGACCGCGTCAAGAAGAAAGACGGCGAGTCGGTAATCATACTGAGCATGGACCACGGGCTGCGCATAGACGGGAACGAGACCGAGCAGGTCTATTACCCGTGCAAGAAGATCGCGGGTAAGAATACCTTCACGATACCGCTGGCAGCGACGGTGTCCCGGGGGTAGAGGAGGCTGGGGGAAGGCAAGAGGCGACGGAAGCAGGGCATCACGGACACGGCGCAGCCGGAAAGGGTGGTCGCGAGCACTCAGAGCGGCACAGCCTCCAATTGGCCCCCGCACAATCAGTCATAGCGAAGGAGCCGACGATGACGGGAAGCGGCGACAACGCTTATGAGACATTCCTGGCTCAGCATCCACCTGGCCAGTATGCAGAATCCTGGGTGGCTTGTCTCGACATTATGGGCTATTCCGACCTGATCAAGCGCGCCTGTGACAAATCCAAGGCCGAGGAAGTAATTGGCAAGCTGCGTTCCGCCCTTACCTTTTGTTCTGTGTCGGCAGAGATCGCGGCAGAGATGGACATGGTCCGCACGTTCCGCGTTTTCTCGGACACCATATACTTCGCCAAGGAAGCCCACTCATTCGATCTCTCGAGTTTCCTCTACGTGATGACCGATATGGTCGCCCGTCTCGCCGTGGAGGGCCTTTTCCTGCGAGGAGCAGTGGTTCGAGGCATGCATTACGATGACGGCTTGGTCCTGTTCAGCCCGGCATTCGTAGCAGCCTACGACATGGAGCGAAAGGAAGCGTTCTACCCGCGCATACTCCTTGATGACGTCGTAGTAGCCGACTTCGAGAAGTGCATACAGCTCTTCGCAGCGTCTGGATCTGAAAGCGAGCACGATCTTCTCCGCTATCGCAACCGCATCTGGCGTGACACAGATGGGCGCTGGTTCCTCAACTACCTCACGCTTTTTGCAGACCTCAGCAGCGACCACCCTGATGAGCCTGCCACTGACTTCCTGCGGCGACATGGGCAGATCGTCGCGCAACACCTGGCACACAACCGTCACCGACCACGCATCTCGGCCAAGTATTCGTGGCTCGCACATTACCACAACCAGTACTGCCGCTTTGCTGTGCCGGATGACGAACAGAAGGAGTTCCTTATCGACCTCGAGTGAGAGCGGTAATAGTGGTCTTGTGCCCGCCCTTGCCTCGGGGAACCATGAATGGCTGGCCGACTACGAGCAATAGGAAAAGCAGGCCCTGGTAAACGGAGCACGGCCGGCGCGGCACGGGGGCCGCAAGCAGAGCTTGCACTGCGCTACAGACGACAACGGCGAACGGCAACGGCCGGCGCGGCACGGGGTCCGCGCCCTACAAACGGCAAAGGCATTGATGAACGGCATTGTCGGGCAGGATGCCCGACCTACGCGGGGAGGAAGAAGCGCGGCACAGGGGCGTACCCGCTATCTGGAACCGACTCGGGCTGGAAGCTGCGCTTCGCGCAGGTCAGGCCGAGCCACCCGAGGGATCCGACAAGCGCAGGCCGAGCCACCCGAGGAATGCGGCAAGCGCAACGGCGGGGGGCGGTGGCGGACATGGATACGACAAGGCTGAGAGGTGGCACTAACATGCTGATTGCATCGCCGGAGAATATCCCAATCATGTGGCCGCGAGTGATGGCACTGGTGGTGGCTGCTGCGCTGGGGGCGGTGGCCTGGGCCGACGGGGAACTCAAGTGCATCCAGAAGCCGATGTTCTGGCTAAGTGGGCAACAGACGCGTATCGTCATCGAGACGCCGGACGATTGCGGTGAGTTTGAGCTCACATATCCTGAGGCGCTGGAGTTGTTCGACCGCTGGCCGCATAAGGCCGGGGATACAACGCAGCGCTTTTACTTCCGTGCCAGGGAACCGCTGGCGGCAGGAGAGATTGGCTTCAAAGCGGGGGGCTACG
>JAUWOG010000732.1 GCA_030612305.1 Armatimonadota bacterium
TCCAGATCGCCCTGGTCCCTTTTCTGCCACTCTCTTCCCCTCACCCCCCGTCTTTGGCCCCGTCCCCATAATTTCCCCGAAAAGTACCAAAAAACCCGGCCAATTCTCTGGCCTTTCACTGCGCGCAGGGACTCTGTAACTAGAGGAAGGACAACGCTGGCAATTCACCCACCCGAGGATGCAGGACACCCGACCCGCCCGCCGAATAGAACCCGACCACCCACTCCCGCTCGCGCTACTCCAGCGCCGCATACGTCGAGTGCGGGCAGCCCTCCGACAGGCTCAGCTTCCGCCCCGGCACGGCCACCGAGCTGCACCCGCAGAAGAACGCCTTCGGGTCCTGCCCGAGCTCGCCGCTCAGCTCATCCCACATCTCCCGCGACTCGGTGCTCACATACAGCAGCACCTCGTCATCCCAGCGCCGCACCTGCTCGATGAGGTACTGATAGACTTCCTTGCGCACGTGATGCGGGAACGGGCCGCACACATTCCCTTCCATCTCTTCAGCCGCATCGCGAGCCGCTTCCAGGTACTCCGGGTCCAGCAGGTCAAGGTCTATCCTCGTGCCCAGCATCTCCAGGCTCATCCACATAATCACACAGAAGCCTACCGACTCCGGCTCCGACACCTCCAGCGCACGCTCGATGGCACGCGCGTATTCCTCCCGCCAGTTGTGTACCGGGATCATCGGCTTGAACTTGTAGCGCACCGGCACGCCGAATTCATTGCATTTGCGACCGGCCTCGAAGCGGTCGAAAGCGTGTCCCGTCCCCGGCTCGATTTCTCGCGCAACCGCCTCACACGTCACGCTGAAGATCGCGATGAGACGGTCCTTGCGCGGCAAATCGGCGATCCAGTCCACGTTCGAACTCGCCGCGTGAAAATACCCGTACCGGTCATACTCCGCCAGCTTCCGCGTGTAGAGGTCGAAGCAGCCGTATTCCGGCTCGAACGAGATCATCTCCGCGCTCCAGCCGATCATCCGGAAGCACTTCTGCCACGGGTACTTCGCAATCGTCCTCGGCACCACCACCTCCATGAACTCCTCGAGGTTCAGCCCTACGGTGATGAACTTGCCGGTCTTACCGTGCCCGCAATAGTGGCAGCCGTGCGGGCAGCCCATCATCGTCGCGAAATCCCATGTCGGCCAGCAGACCCGGTTCTCCTCCTGGTCCCGCTCATAGGGATGATACGCTTGCGTAGCTTTGAACTGACCCAGTATCGCCCGCACCGTACCCTCGTCAGTGTTGTCCGGCCAGCCTTGCAGCTTATCCGCGATGTCGGGCAGCTCTTCTCCGGTATGCACCTTGGTGAACACCAGCGGCCGCATGAACGTCGGCGGCGTCCCCTCAGGCACCTCATCCTCCTCCGGCGGCCACAATCCGGAAAGCTCCTCCACAACCTCGGGCAGATTCCCCTCGCTGATCCACTCGATGTCGCCGACCGACCGCCCGAGCGCATCCAGCATCCGCTCCATCCGCGTCATGCAGAGCCCATCATCCCGCACAGCTTCCAGCGCATAGGTCTTCAGCGGTTTGAGTTGATACAACTCATCACCTTCCTTCACACACGACGCACCAACGCCTCCGTACCGAAGCACATTTCCACCCCACTGCCACATCTCCTCCCTCGCGCCCGCCCCAACATGCGCTTATACAAACGCAAGTGATAGCGCAGGCAGGAAATCCGGAAGCCTCGCACGAATGTACTAGCTAATGGC
>JAUWOG010000712.1 GCA_030612305.1 Armatimonadota bacterium
ATATCTCTTCTCTACGGCCAGCCGCGCGGCCATGCCCATGACCAGTTGTTTGATGTGGCCGTCCATGCCATGGATCGCACCCTCGTCAACCAGCTTGGCTATCCACGGTCGTGGCATTTCTCCGGCAACGGGGAGAGGAACTGGGCGACGCACTGGAAGGTCGGCGTCTCCGGCCCATCTCACGTAGGTACTCTCAAGGGCGAAATCGCCCAGTTCGGCACCGGGCACACCGCCGCCCTCTGCGATGCCTGGGCACGGGCCTGGAGCTATACTGATGACGACAACGGCTATGCGCTCCATCCTGATGAGACCTACCGCCGCGCCGTCGTCATGCTTGACCTCAGCGACAGCGCCTCCTGTCTGGTGGATATCTGGCGCCTCCGCATGGGCGGGGAGCATTACTATGCCTTCCATGGCTTCGAGGGCAGCGTCGAGACCACGGGTGTAGAGGACTGGGACGTGCAGCAACAAGGCACTCTCGCCGGTCCTGAGGTGGCCTATGCTGAGCGCGAGAAAGTCAAGGACACCGCGAAGCGCGCCTGGGCTTTCTTCCATGATGTACGCCGGGGCACGCCCTCGGGTCAGTTCTCCGCCGATTGGGAAATGGGCGAAGACTCCAATGTGCACATGCGCCTGACGATGCTGCAGCCCGCCGACGCCGAGTTGATCATGGCAAAGGGCCATTCGCCCTCCGGTGGCAGCCCCTACGAGCTTGATTTCCTGCTCAGCAAGAGCGTCGGTGAAGCGCCCCATGCCACTCAGTATGTCGGCGTGCTTGAGCCCTATGAGCAAGACCCGCTCATAGACAGTATCGAAGCTCTGCCCATTGCGGATACGGAGGCTGATTTCGATCCAATCGCCCTGCGCATAACCAGCGGCGATGCTGAGCACTATGTGCTTTACACGGGTGAAGTGGATGGGCGCGTGGATGTCACCGGCGGGCCGTCGCTGGTCGGCCGCTGCGCCGTGGCCACAGTGCGGGGCGGACAGGTCGAGAGCGTGTTCCTCGCGGGCGCTACCAGCTTTGAGTTCGGCGAGTTGCGGGTCGTGTTGCCTGCCGCCGAACAGGCCGCGCAAATCGTCGCGGTGGACTACGACGCGAAGCAGGTAATCATCGCGCCCGCGCTCGAGGGCGACTCCGCATTCGTCGGTCACTACGCCCACATCGGCGATGATGACCACCAGTGCCGCTACCGCATCGAAGCAGCGGAGCCGCTGGACGACAACCGCATGCGCCTGACCCTCGGCATCAACGCCGCCATTGGCGAAGGCGTCGCCGATGAGTTCGCCGACAACCTCATCCACACCACCGCCGTCATGCCGATGTCCGGCCGGCGCTACTATCACGCCAAGCACATCGTGAGTGATGATGGCTCAGCTCACTATCGCGTGGCCCGAGTGCATAACGGGGGCTACAATATCCAGCTTATGCCCGGGGAAGCGCAGAGCGCAGCGGAGTTGGAAGCCGCCTTTGCCGGGGCTGGCGCACACTTCACCATCTACGATTACGGCCTCGGCGATACGCTGCGGGTCCCCTCATGCGTGTCCGTTCACCAGCGCACCAGCAATGTCTATGAGGTCCGCACCAACGCCGTGGCGGAACTCCTCGTCCCGCGATAGACGGCCCGACAAAGGGACGAAATCTCTTGGCCCACAGGCTGAGCCCGACTTATCCAGGAATGGATTCCCGAAATGCGCGAAATGGGACGCTGCTGGTCTCGATGGCACCATTGCACGTGTTTGGTAACCATCGCCAGGATCGCAGACTGTAGTTGCGAGGGGCACGAAGCGCACGGGTGCGGGCATACTCGCCAACGGGGTGGCTCGGCGTGAGCTTTCTGCGTTGCAGAAAGCTCAC
>JAUWOG010000576.1 GCA_030612305.1 Armatimonadota bacterium
AGCCGGCGAAAGCTACTCCTAAGGGAGTGTGGGCGCTTGACTACCTGCTGCGCGACCAGGATGATGTGCACCTGCGGATGACGAGCGTGTATCCGGAGGGTGGCGAACTCGTAGTTGCTAAGGGCAAGCCGCCCGGCGGGAAAATGCTCTATGACATGACGTGGGCGGTGCTCAAGTCCCGGGGCGAGGGCCCGCTGACGCGCCAGTATCTGGGTGTCGTGGAGCCCTATGTCGAGCAGGCGGCGATCATCAAGATCGAGCGCGTGGCGGTGAGTGGCGGCGATGAGGAAGCGACATTCCCGCCGCTGGCTGTCCGCGTGACCACCGATGAGTTTGTGGACACGATCATCGTCCAGTACAGCGCTGGGGCCGAAGTAAGCGCCGGAGGTATCACCTGCGATGGTGAGTTCGGCCTGTGGCGGGAGCAGAACGGCGAGCTCCACACTGCGACGCTGGTGCGCGGTACGAAGCTGCTGAAGGACAAGGAGGGCATCAAGCTGGCAGCGGCGGAGTACACCGGCGAGATAACGGCCTGCGACTGGCAGAGCCGGACGATGACGATTGCGCCGAAGCCCGCGGACGCAAGCGCGCTTGTCGGGCGGCATATCCGCATCACGAATCCGCAAGGCAATTCGGTATCGTATCAGGCTGAAAAAGCCGAATTGGTTGATGGGGCTTGCCGGCTGAGTTTCGCTCTCGACCCGCGCATCGGTGAGGGCTTCGTCAAGGGATGCAAAGACGGTGTGGTGACAAGCAGCATCTATCTGAAGCTGTATCCGTATGGCTACTACGCGGGCAAGACGCTGGCCAACGAGACGGGCGAGGTGCTCTACCGGCTGCGGGATGTGTCGAAGTATGACTGCCTCATCGCGGAGGCCGAGGGAGAAGACGTGAGCGCGGCGAAACTGCAGGCGGAGTTCAGCGACCTGGATGCCGACGGGCTGAGCCGCTTCATCATATATGACTACGGCCCCGGTGACACGGTGACGATGGAAAACTACGCCACGGTGAGCAGACGGGGACCGCACTTGCTGCAACTGCAGCAGGGCGGTGGCGCAGAAGAGGTTACCGTAGTCGTGAAGAGATGAGCATGGCCGGTGCATTTCAGTGACATGACAAAGGAGCGATGGTGATGAGTGAGCGGCTTGCGATTCTGGGTGGAGAGCCGGCCTGTCCGACGGGAACAGTGCAGCCGTGGCCGCCGGTTGATGACATTGACCGGCAGATGGTGATGGCCTCGCTGGAGCAGAACACGCATACGTTCGGGCCCAACTGCCAGGAGTTCGAAAAGGAATTCGCCGAGTGGAATGGCAACAAGTACGCGATTACGACGAATTCGGGAACGGCGTCGCTGCACATGTGCGTGGCGGCGTGTGACTGCGGGCCTGGTGATGAGGTGATCGTGCCGGCGTACTCGTGGTCATCGTCGGTGACATGCGTGCTGCACCATAATGCCATCCCGGTGTTCGTGGACCTGGACTTCGACACGATCAACATTGACGTGGACAAGATCGAGGCGGCGATCACCGAGCGGACAAAGGCGATAATCGCCGTGCATCTCCACGGCCTGGCGGTGAATATGGACAAAGTGCTTGAGGTCGCCCGGCGGCACAACGTGAAGGTGATTGAGGATGCCTGCCAGGCGCATGGCGCTACCTTCAAGGGGCAGAAAGTCGGGACGATGGGGGATTGCGCGGCATTCAGCCTGAACCAGAACAAGTGCCTGTGCTCCGGTGAGGGCGGGTTCTTCGTCACCGATGATGAGGACATGAACTTCAAGGCGCGGCAACTGTGGTCCTTCGGGGAAACGCGGACACCTGCCGAAAGCCGCGACTATCATGCCTATGCGCTGGGCTGGATGTACCGCAATAACGACCTGACGGCGGCGTTCGGGCGGGCGCAATTGACGAAGCTCGATGGCTACATCGCCCAGCAGAAGGACAACGCCGCGAGACTCACCGAGTGCCTGGAAGGCGTGCCTCATCTGATCGTGCCGACGGAGCCTGAAGGCCATGAGCATACATGGTACAACTACACGCCGAGGTTCGACATGGAAGCGCTCGGCCACGCCGATGATGCGGCGGATTTCCGCAACAAACTCGTCAAGGCGTTCAAGGCGGAGGGTGTGGAGACGGGCGTATGGCAGAGCTACATCCTGCCGAGGATGACCGTGTTTCAGGCCAAGAACGGGTATGGGCATGGCTGTCCGTGGGCGTGTCCGCACGCGGCGCCAGTGGACTACTCCGTCGCGCAGTACCCGGTGGCGGAAAAGCACGCGGCTTCCCACACTGGCATGACTGTGCCGCTGCGCGCTCCGAACGAGCCGGATGTCGCTGAGAAGACGGCGGCAGGCTTTCGCAAGGTCATGAAGAATCTGGACCAGCTCGAAGAGGTTGACTGGGAGGCGGCGGAATGAGCCTGCGCGCCGGAAGCCGGCGATATGCCGGCCGATGTGGCAATCGAGTTGATAAGGTCGCACGAAGCGTAGAAGGAGGAAACATAAGGTATGAATGGCAATGAGGCTGAACGTCTGCTAGTCGGCTGGGCCCAGAGAGACATCACACCCCGCCTCCCGACGGTGCTCTATGGCCAGTTCCATGCGCGGGTGGCTACCGAAGTACGCGATCCGCTGACAGTAACAGCGCTGGCGCTAGCGGAGGGCGAAACCGGGGACTGCGCCGTGCTGGTTTCATGTGACCA
>JAUWOG010000254.1 GCA_030612305.1 Armatimonadota bacterium
CAGCACCCGCGACAGAGACAGGTGCAGGAGCGCACGACTGCCCCTGGCGTGCAGCGGAAACAGACGGAGGAAGTCATCTCGGCCGAGGGCGAGCACCTGAACATCGCCTCGGGCGATGACCGTAGCAGTGCGCGGCACCCCGAAGAGCAGGGCCAGCTCCCCGACGCAGTCCCCCGGGCCCAGTGTCGCGACGGGTTCGTGTTCCCCGTCCACCTCACGAACGACGCTCACTTCGCCGGAACGGATGATGAAGAAGCGGTCCCCCGGATCGCCTTGACGGATGATAACGTCATCCGAGCTATAGGCTTCCTGTTGAGCCTTGGCCAGGAATGCGGCCACCTGGGCCTCGGCCAGATCGTGGAAGACGGAGATGACACGCAGGGAGCGCACGCGGCGGATGATGTCGGGCAATACAGCCGACTCCCTCGGGTCCAGGTTGAGTGCGGCCAGGTCACGCCGGTGCAGGCTGATCGTGAGCGCGGAGCCAAACGCGGTGACGGAGAATGGGTAGGTCCCGCGCATAGCGAGGGCCTCGATACCGAACGTATCGCCAGGCGAGAGCAATGCCAGATTCAAGCGACGAGCTCTGCTCACAGGCGGCCACACCGCCGCCCCGCCCTCGACGAGAACGTGCAGCCAATCGTTGCTCCTGCCGTGGACAGCGATGGCTTTGCCATCCTCCCATCGCCGCAGCCGAGCACGAGCAACGATGTGGTCCAAGGTTTGGTCAGGCAAGTCGGCAAACACCAGACTCCCTGCCAGAAGCTCCCGTACCGTCTCCTGCTGCAACGACGGGGAGGGGTCAAGCCAATCGTCGAGGCCGAACTCGCCCATAGCCTGCAGGTGCTGTTGCCAGGGCAGGGACTGGCAGGCTGCGGCAAGCAGCCGCCGGAAGCAGACCGGCCCGAGGTTGCGTCTGAGCCGCAAGAGCAGCAACTGCAGCACCGTCTCGCGTGACAGACCGTCCGTTGTGTCCGCCTCGGTCAGCTCAGGTTGGTCGGTGACATCTTCGCCGAGTTGCCTGCACACGGTCTTGACGCCCGCCTGGCCCGCAATGCGCGCGTAGGAGGTGAGCAATACGTCTATGAGGTGCCGGTCCAGGGACAGTGATGCGTCGGTGCTCATGTCCAGCTCGGTCAACTTGCCCGACCACAATACCCATACCCACTGCACAAGCGCCGCGCCCAGAAGCACTATCACTGTGGCGAACACAACCTCAGTGCCCGCGGCGGGTAGAGATGCAAAAGGCGTCACGAAACGCAGAAGCCCCAGCAGTGTCGCGCTGAGCGCAACCAGGAGCCATGCCGGCGCCAGCCAGGTGTGACGCTGCAGCACCAGCAGCATCAATGCGTACATAAGTGTGAGGGCCGTCAGCAGCACAACATGGAAGGGCCAGAGGGCACCGCCTACAAGTGCGCCCCCGTAGATGATTATCAACACGAACAGACCGAGGAAGCCGGAAACTCGTCGCCAGATGTAGGCAATCCAGCCGAATACGAACAGGCCGAGGAGAAGAATCACTGTCAAGGTGAGTATATCAAGCGTCGCGACTGGAAGACGGCTCTTGAGGACCAACACGAGCCATGCCGGTACGGTCGCAAGAGCCAACGGTATGATGAGCAAACGCAGGCGGCCGCCTCGATGCTCGAAGAAAGCCAGCAGGCCGGCCACCCATGTGATCAGCACGCCGAGCGTCCCCAGCGCGCGGCTCACTGCAGTGAAGGCATCCGGCGCGTGCGTCCCCAGCCAGGTCAGACCGGCTACGAGACCTGTCACGACCGCCAGGATCGCAATCAACTGTCGTCCCGGCTGACCCCAGATGGGATGTGTGACGACCCATCGCCCCAGAGCCGTGAGAATGGCAAGCCCGAGTACGGTGACTGCTCCGAAGGCTACCACCGCCAGGACGAGAAGCATCAGACCGGCTGCTACGGTCTCGGGCAGCGACATGCCACGGCCAATATCCGCCAGAAGTAGCGGGAAGAGGGGGGTGATCAGCAAACCGATGAGACGCAGGCCGAGGGCGGCCCACAACAGCATCGCCAGGCCATAGAGCGATGCGCAGCGCTCCGCGTGATCCACTGGATGCGAGAGGGCCCGCCATAGCCCGCCTCGGAGCAGACGCGCCGCCAGCATCCTCAGCTCCGGCAACCCGATGGCTGATGTCACGGCTCGTGTCAGAGCGCCCTGGGCCCAGGGACATAGCGCCGCAAAGAGCCTCAGATAGGCCACCGAGCCTGCGATCATCAGCGGGCCGCGGTAGGACTGCCCGGCCACAAGCAGCGCACACAGGACCAGAATCGCACCAACGGCTCCCTCGAAGACCGGTGCGGCCAGATGCAGCCAGAGCCGCCCTGGCCGTGTCAGCCCCTCGCCTTCGGCCGTCTCCACCCATACTCCGGGCAGACCGAACGCCACGCCGGCAAATGCCGCGCCGGTCGGAACGCCGTAGCAACGCTGCACGGCAACGGCCGCCACTGCACCCAATACACTGAGAATTGCGTTGACTGCCAGCAGGTAGAGCAAGCCGAAGAAATACGAGTCAGTGACGCGGAGCAGGTTGAGCGGGGAAGCGGCGAGACTACGTGCCCATAGCGCTACGCCCACGCCGGTCAGCAACACGAGCAGGACGATCACGGGGCCGGATACGAGCAGCCGCCCCGAATACGAGCCCAGAGCCCGGAACACGTTGCGAAGCAACTCCGACGGTCTGCGATACGTGCAGAGGCGGCCCAGACAACGAGTGAACCCCTGCGGACCGGAGATGTCGCCCAGCTCATCATCCGGCGTGCTCTCCAGGAAGCCGTTCTCCTGCAACTGCGCTACGAGCAGCAACAGCGGATCAACGTCTATTGTCTGCCGGCGATGGCACCACTCGATGGCGGCTTCCGCGATGGTGTGCTCTCCGTCAAGTAGCTCCAGCGCCTCCTGTTGGCACTCGTCGAGGAGCACGCTACGAGTGGCGGAGCGGTGCCGCAACGACCAGCCGCCCTCCACAGCCTCGAGGAGATAGCCCGATTTCAGCTTCGGTTGCGTTGCGTACGGCAATTCTGCCACGCGGGAGACCTCCTCACCGTGGCCGAATCGGTTGCGCTCATGAGATCACACGCGCGGTTCGCCATTCGCAGACAGTTGCACGTATGGTTGAGTTCTCTTTCTGATGGCATTCTCCCTGCATGTAGCGTCAGCAAAGCTTCTTTTCGATCCGGGGTAGTCCCCGCACAAGCTCGCCGTGCGTGTCGCTGGTCGTAGCGTTGCCCAAGCCATCCAATGCACCCACACCGGCGCGTCGTGTCAACCGACGACAAACACGACGAGGAACGATGCACATGAGGTGGCATCGGTTGCTGCGTCCGCGAGCAGGGCCCGGGAGGCCGGCCTCCTCGCCACAACTGCTGCCAGGTTGGCGACCGTACCCCGAGGCCGTATGCGGTTGCCCCTCATCGTAGTAGTTTCGCCGGCCCTCCGCCGGCACCTGCCGCACCTGTCCAAGAAATCGGCGCAATGGCCGGGTCAAGGACGGGCACGGCACGCGGGAAACCAAGGCCCTGCAAGCAGAAAAGCCTCCCCGGTTCACGAGGGAAGTGCAGCATCCAAAACCGTCATAGTCGCGACGCGGGTGCAGGAACAACCCCCAAGAAGGGAGAACCTGTGCCAGGGGCTTGCTATTGGGGTTGCGTGGCCCTGGGGCGCGCGTACACTTGCGACCACAACAGCGAGCTGGTCCAGGATGAGTGTTGCTGGGCCGATATGCCCAACATCGTGCTTCGTGAAGGACAAACACGGGACAGGGATTCAGCCTGGAGGAGACTGACTATGACAAACATGATGCTTTCGGCAGCACTGCTCGCACTCGTCACCGCGGCGGCTTCGGGTGCGGAGACGGGCCCCGTGGCCCACTGGGACTTTGACGCAGGCAAGGGCGAGGTCCTCCACGACCGCAGCGGCAATGGCAACCACGGCAGCATCCACGGTGCGACGTGGGTCAAGTCCGGCAGCGGGTACGCTCTGAGATTCGACGGCGTTGATGACTATGTGGACTGCGGCACGGATCCGAGCCTGGACATCACCGGCCCCATCACCCTTCAAGCGTTCTTTCAGCCTTCCGCCACCAATCGGGGCGAGCCGGGCATCGTGGGCAAGTTCTTCGAGAGCTACGCGATCAGCTACTACGGAACCGCCCACTTCTACATCTCCAGCGGCGGAAACAACGTCTCCGTGCCCACCACCATCGGGCAGTGGATGCACGTCGCCGCAACCTTCGACGGCACGACCATGAGCATATACGTCAACGGTGTCGAAATGCGCAGCAAGAAGTCGCGGTTCGAGCAGATCAAGCATGGCAAGAACTTCTTCATGGGCTGCATCATCGGCGACCCCGGGGCAGGGGACATCAACCTGCGCAGGACGGCCTTCTTCCCGGGCTTGATAGACAGCGTCCGCGTGCACAATCGCGTGCTGAGTACCGGGGAGATCCTTGAGTGCTACAACCTGGACGCCGAAGAGAAGGGGCTTGAGCCCTTTGATACCTCCAAGCTCGGGCATTTCATGCTGGAGCCGTTCTATTATCCCGATGCGGACAAAGCCGTCCTGTCCGTCAACTTCCGCTGGGTGCTGCCGTTGCCGAAGGACGCCTGGATGTATTGCGACCTGGTCTCTACGGACTCAAAGGAGCCTGGTCCCGAGACGCGGATTGATCCCGACAGCCCGCGTCACGAATTCGAGCACGAGTTCCCGCTGGCGGGTCTGAAGCCCGGCACCTATGAGCTTCGGGCTGCCCTTCGCGATCCGGACCGCATCATCGTCCAGGACAGCATCAAATTTCAGTACCCTTTCGAGGCCCCGGTCCCACCTCCGGCTCCTGCAGCAAGCGTCGTCCCACCTCTGCCGGCCGAGG
>JAUWOG010000621.1 GCA_030612305.1 Armatimonadota bacterium
ATAATGTTCACTCGCTTACACAGATTCCTGACGGAAAGTTCCGCGTTGACTAGAGGGGGGTAGGCCGAATCCGGGCGAATTCGGGGGGTGAGTGCAGGGGTCAAGCTCGATTTCGTATAAGTTCGCGGGGATTCACTATACTGGTTTTGAGGTTGACTGATGGGGTCAAAGAGGGTGACCCCCGCTCATAAAGAGGGGTACTGCAGGGGTCAATGGCGCATGGCTACCCTGTCGAGGATACCCAGGTGGCCGTTTTTTCGGAGCACCGAGCGGTGCTTTTTGCGGCCATTGCGCGGCAATACTACACCATAATAGGGTGTGCCTTCCAGGCACTACCAGACGATCACGGCGAGCGCCTCGTCGGCGGTGAATGTGACCCGCGTCAGACCCGGCTCCTGCTTGACGGTCAGGGCGCGGGTCGGCGCTGTCGGCATGTAGAGTTGCGCCTGGGTGACTCCGGCAGGGAGCCGCGCTGTAACCTCGCCCAGAGGGCCGCCGAAGCCGACCAGCGCGAGCACTGAGCGGCCGTCGTCGCTGACTCGCCGGAAAGCCCCGATGTCGCCGTGGCCTGCGACATCAGGCTCCACGATGGTGAGGACCTCATCAACTGCCTTCGCCTCATGCTCAAGGCAGATCACCTTGCCGGTGCCGCAGGCGTGTTTGCCCGGGCTGCTGAGATTGCTGCCGAGTTCGGCGGAGAGGGCGCTCTGGGGCCGCCAGCGCCCGTATTCGTCAGCCCAGCTTGTGTATGGAGTGGTGATGAGGGTCCCGCCCCGGCGCACCCAGGCCGCCAGCTTCGCCACCGTCCCCTTCCTCATGCAGGTGGCAGGAGCGACCAGCACGGACAGGCCCTCGAGATCATCGGGCGGACATCCGCGCGGCTCCCATAAGCCACGGACGGCTACGCCGCGACCGAGCAATGACGCCAGCCAGGCCGGCAGAATGCCGGTGCGCATGAAGTCGCGGCTCTCCGGAGAGAAGAGCACACCGACTGCGGCGGCTTCTCTGGCACCGGCGAGGAGGTCGGCGTGTTCGGCCCAGAACGCCATGTAGGTGGTGAGAACCTCGAGTGAGGGCTGATTCTCCTCGCCGGTGAAGCCGTAGAAGACGATCCAGGGATTGGCGCCGGAGCCGATGCTGGCGGCACAGATGCTGCGGACGCGCTCGGGGGACCTCAGCTTCGTGAAGTCCTTCTCCTCGAAGGTGCCGATGTAGTTCCAGAGCGCCCGGTGCTGGGCGGCGGCTCGTCCAAGGGTCATCTTGGCTGCCATGCCGGCACCGTCGAGGCCGCGCGATTCGGCCAGCACCGCGTCCTCGTGCGCGTACTGATCATCTATGGCGAGTATCCAACTGCCGTAGAGGTACTGGGTGTTGGCCAGGACCACGATGTCGGGGTTGATCTTGCGCAGCTCCGCGCGGTAGGTCTCGAGCACCTCCGCCCAGACGCGCTTGCGCCACGCCAGCCACGCTCCCCAGAGCGGATCGGCGTCGCTCTCCGGTATCCTGATGTCCTGCGGCGAGAGGCCGAGCACGTCGCGGACACCGTCTTCGCCGAACCATGTGAGGATGTAGTCGCTGAACCGCTTCCGGCAGGCGTCACAGTAGCACGTTGCCTTCTTTGAATTGCTGTACATGAAGGAGTTGTTGTCCAGCATGACGGCGTCGGCGTCGAACTTGCGGACGAGATCGGCGGTGTACCGGAGGGTATAGTCGAGAGCGCCGGTTGAGGGGCACAGCCAGGGATTGCCGTAGCGGGTGATGATGTCGCCGCCGGGATCGCGCATGGCCCACTCCGGGTGCTCCTTGGCGAGCTTGCCGAACTGCCACTGCGGGGCGTGGCCGCAGTGCATGACGGACGAGTAGAGGATGAACTTCATCCCGTGGTCGCGGTACGTGTCGAGGACGGCGGCGAACTGCTCGTCATTGATGCGCTGATGCTCGTTCTTCTTGCCGACAGCGATGGCGTTGTGGGCCTCGGGCGGGAGCATGATGAGGGCGTCGAAGCCCAGGTCATTGGCGAAGCGCGGAGCCCATTCATCGGCCTGCCATACGGCTGTCATCTGCGTCTGTCCCCACGGCTGGACGATGTTGGCGGCGCGGGTCCAATCACCGCGCAAGTCAGAGGCCGGCAAGGGCGGCTCCGGCGGATACTCCGCGTAGTCGTCCGTCAGCGGCTCGGGGGGGAGCAGCGTCACCTCGCGGCCGGCGCAGATGAGCTTCGCCGCCGCTACGTTCACGGCTACGGCGAAGTTCGTGACCAGTTTATTGTTATACAACCGGAAGGCAATCTCGCGTTTGCCCTTGCCCGCAGGCATCGTCACCTCGACACGCTGAGCCATGTTCGCGCCGTCCATGTCGTCCTCCCAGCAGACCTCGCCGTCCACGAGGACCTGGAGGAAATGGTGGCCCCGCGTAGGGCCGTGGTAGCTGTCGCTCCAGTAGAAGACGAGGTTGCACGGCTCGGCGGGGAACTCGACGGTCGT
>JAUWOG010000599.1 GCA_030612305.1 Armatimonadota bacterium
CTGCGTGACCGGCAGCACCGCCCTTCGACGCGGCCCCTCCGACGGCAAAGGCACCGGCCGGCGCGGCATCCCGGGTGTACGCGGGACGCCCTACAACGGCATGAATCAACGGCATTGAAGAACGGCATTGTCTGGAAGCCCGATCCCGCTCGCGCGCGGGACGGGGGAAGCCATCGGAGCGGAGTATTGGCCCTGGGGACAAGTGAAATTCGCATCCCCAACTGACGCTCACTGCAGGGAGGGACTGCATTGGCGCTGACCAGGCCGCAGAAGCTGGTCCTGGCGATAGGCCTGTTCGCACTCCTGGCCGGGGTGTTCGTCATCAGCCTGCGGGCCCCACAGGGAGCCGCCGCCCAGCCGGTCACTCTGGAAGTCGAGGAGCCCGCAGAGCCCGCGCAGATCGTCGTCCACGTCGTGGGCCAGGTGAACCGCCCGGGAGTGTACCGACTGCGGCCCGGAGCCCGCATTACCGATGCAGTGAGAGCGGCGGGCGGCTTCACCAAGCACGCCGATGTCGCCACCGTCAACCTCGCCGCAGTACTCGAGGACGGTCGCCAGGTCGCCGTCGGCGCGCTGCCTCAGCCCCAGCAAGACACGCCCGCGCAGGCTGTAGGGACTGCCCCCCCGACCAGCACTGATGCAGCCTCATCAGAGCAGGCCTTGCCAGCGCCTGCCAGTGCTCCGGGCTGGGGCTCACCCGCGACAACGCCAACCGCCACTCGGTCTGATGCGCAGCCGCAGATCGCTCCTCTTGCACGCACCATCAGCATCAACCGCGCCGGCCTCGAGGAGTTCCAGCAGTTGCCCGGCATCGGTGAGAAGCTGGCCCAACGCATCCTCTACTACCGCCACCAGCACGGCGGTTTTTCCAGCGTCGAAGACCTCGTGAACGTCAAGGGCGTGGGCCAGGAGACGCTCGCGCAGATCCGGCCCTACGTCACCCTTTGAGCGATGGAATCCCCGCCTGGCCGCGAGTCTGACGTTGCTGCCTCTGGCCCTCCTGCGAGCGGCCCTCTCAACCGCGTTGTGGGGCGGCCGCTCGTGCTCATGGCGCTGAGTCTTCTCGCCGGGATTCTGTGGGCCGACTGGGCCGCTCCTCCGCCGCTGCCGGTGCTGCTACTGGCCGGCCTGGCCGTCGCTCTCGTCGCTCTGGACGTGGTGATGAGACTACCGGGGTCGCTGGTCTTCATCTGTCTCGCCACGGCCCTGCTTGGTGGCGGGCTTCATGCCTCCCGCATCTACCCTTCCCCCGCTGATCCGATGTGTCTGGCCGCTCGCGATGCGCTGACACTGACTGGGGGCGTTTCGCGCGTGATTGCCGCCAGCGAGTTCCGCCAGCGTATCGAGCTGAGCGTCACCGGCGCGGTCTCGCAGGGCGCAACGATTCCCGTGAGGGGTAAGCTGCTGTGCAATCTGCCGCCGGAGCCGCTGGTCGCGCCCGGCCAGATGCTACTGCTCACCGAGGTGGTCATCTGGTCTCCCGCAGGCATTACCAGCCCGGGTCAGTGGGATCAGAAGCGCACCCTCGCGCGCCAGGGGATTCATGCCATCGGCAGGGCCGAGCAGGTCACGATTGCTGCTCCGCAACCGTTGTGGCGGGCGGCTCTCGACACCGCCATCGCCAGACTCCGCAGCCATGTCGTCAGTGTCCTGCAGGCGGCGATGCCCGGACCCGAGAAGCAGCTCTACGCCGACCTGCTCGCCGGCATGGTCTTCGGCATGTACAACGTGCAGTTGCCCCGCGACATCATTGACGCCTTCCGCAACAGCGGCACGGTCCACCTCATGGTTGTATCAGGCGCTCACGTCACGCTGCTCGCCGGCGCAATCATCTTCCTTGTCCAGGGCTTCCGCGTGCGTCTCCCGTGGTGGATCATCGTCTTCGTGATCCCGCCGCTGCTGCTGTATGCTCTGGTGGCGGGCCTTCGGGCCTCGGTACTGCGGAGTCTCGCGATGGCAGTGCTGCTGGTCTTGAGCATGGCCACCGGGCGGCGCTATGACTTCTGGACGGCGCTCTCGATTGCGGCAATCATCCTCTGCATCGCCGATACCTCGGCCCCCTTTGCCATCGGCGTGCAGTTGACTTTCGCGGCCGTGATTGGTGTCGTCGTCTTCTACCCCCGAAAGCAGGAGACCGCACGGCACCATGGCTTCGATATACGCCGCTACGTGCTGCCTGCGGCGGGTATGACTCTCGGCGCATGGCTGCTCAGCACTCCGATCATCGCCCACCATTTCGACATGCTGATTCTCGGCGGGATCGCGGCAAATCTCATCGCCGTCCCGCTCCGCGTCTTCATCCTCTGGGCTGGCTTCATCGCCGTCCTGCTCGGTTCAGTGTGGCTGCCGCTGGCGGTGATTCCCTGTGCCATCGCGCGGGCATTCCTCTTCGTCACGCTGTGGGTCGTACGTGGTTTTGCGGCGATGCCGGGTGCAGCCATGTCCGGCTTTCACATGCCGCTTGCGGCGATGATGGCGTGGTACGTGGCCGCAGCCGTCATCTGGTGGGTGCTTTACGGGAAGACAAGGCCGCCGGTTCCGGAGCGGGCTCAGCGCAGGCAGTGGGCAGTGGTG
>JAUWOG010000690.1 GCA_030612305.1 Armatimonadota bacterium
GAGATGCACCGGACTCATGCGCGCCATCGAGACATCGAGGAGCTTGTCGCGCGGCCCGCGAGCGACGATCCCCAGATGAAACAGCATCGGCAGGCCCACTGCGGCAGCCCGCGCATAGATCGGCATGTAGGAGTCATCGTCATAGTCGTGCAGCGGGCGGATGACCTTGATGCCCGCCAGGCCGAGGTCCTTGATGCGGTCCACGGCGCGGGGAGTCTCCTCGCCCAGGCGGATGTAGCCCATGCAGGTGATGATGTCGGAGTGCTTCTCCTGCGCCTCGGCCAGAGTGTCATTGTCGCCCTGACCGGGCGGCCCCGATGAACACATGACGACGCGGTCAATGGCGATGCGCGCGCATACCTCGCGCAGCTTCTCGATGTACGGCTCGTAGTCCTTGGGCAGATGGTGATGGACATCAATTACCATGTTCTGCGGCCTCCTCTTCGGGCGCGTTACTTGCCGCCGCCCAGATGCTCTCTGCTGCGCGCTTCAGCGCCCACCACACTACACCCGCTAGCACCCCGAGCCATAGGCCGTGGATGACCCGGACCAGCGACACCGCCAGCGGCGTGTGCATGTGACAGAAGGTGTTGAACAGCGAGACCTGAGATATTGCGCCGACGGCGACAAAGATCCAGTACACGCGGAAACGGCGATGCAGCAGGAGCGTGATGCCGATGAAGAGAGCCGGGTAGCCGAGCATGATTTCCTTGGTGCGCGGCCTGACAACCAGCAGCCGGTCGAGCAGCGACCGGACCTGCAACTCGAGGCCGCTCGCGCCCATGGACGGCTGATTCCCGGAGCGCATCAGCATGTAGCCCACTGCGCCGAGGCCGAGGACTATCGCCAGCACGTGCCAGTAGCGGACGATTGCCGAGCCGACTTCACTCAGCCCTGCGAGCAGCGCCTTCCAGCGCAGCCCCGAGCCGAAGGCCTTGCGGTAGCTCTCCGTGGCCCTGGCAGCGAAGATGAGCAGCACCACCAGCAGAGGAAGCAACTGGGCAATCTTGACCCCTCGGAACTGCTCGATCTTCATCAGGTAGGCCGGCGCGGTGAGAGCCCCGGCACACAGAAGTCCGCCGATGGCAGTGACGAGGGAGGTTCGTGCGACGAGGCCTGCAGCTACGAGTGGCTTCTGCCCTCGGCGCTCATCGTCCGGCTCAGGATAGACCGGCGGAATCAGGCAGAGCGCCAGGAGAGGGAAGATGAGGGCGGCAGCGAGGCCGATGAGCGGAGGCGCCATACCGGGAGCCGCCGCCGGCACGGCAATGGCGAGCAGGAGGCCGATGCCCGCAACGGTCCAGAACGCACGTGCCGACAATTCGGCGAAGCGCTGGATCAGCCACAGGAGCCCGCCCAACCCGCCGCAGGCCATCCATATTCCCGCAGCGGATGGCGGGATGAGGTCCTCGAACGGCCGCGGTGAAGCCAGAGTGTAGCCACGCTGCTGGAGGGAGCCGGCGATGGCGCCGACGTGGTCGAGATTGAACTTGCTCAGGTCCTGCGCGCCTCTGAAGAAGAGCCGCACATAGCAGAGACGCACCTTGCGCTCGGAGACGGCGAGGGTGAAGCGCTCGCGCACGCGGCTCGGCGAGAGTATCTCCATCTCCTCCGCCGACACGCTGTGCGTCCGTATGACGCGGCTCTCCAGAGCCCGTGCCAGCGTTTGTTCGCCGGCCTGGGGCACGAGCTCGATCATGCCGAAGTCCACGTCGTGTTGCCGGAGCCAGTCGGCTGTGTGAACGAGCAGGCCGGGCGTGCCGAGAATCCTGATGCCATTGAAGACCAGGAGCTTTGAGCCGGCATCCAGCGCGGACTGCAGCGACTGGTCCACGGCCTCTGCGCTGAGACAGAAATCGGCGACGGGGCGCGCCACGAGTTCGAGGCCGCTCTCCTTGATGAAGAACAGCGCGATCGGATCATAGCCGACGCCGACATCCCTGAAAGCGGTGATGTCACCGTCGAAAGTGCC
>JAUWOG010000201.1 GCA_030612305.1 Armatimonadota bacterium
GACATTCTCCTTCGGCGAGCCTACTGTCGCCTGTCGCATGGAGGTCTCGCTCAGCGAGGACGCGGAGACCGTGCTGCTGTCCGGCGAGGTAGCCAACAAGGGCGCAGATATCGTGGCCCTGGGGCGCTGCTGTCTGGTTGATGCCACGCCGCGTGACGGGCGCGTTGCGCTGGAGGACGACGGCTCGGCAGTGTTCCTGCAGGCGTCCGGCTCCACGGGCTTGAGCAGAGTCTATTCCGTGAGCGACGCGGAGGCCGAGAAGCGGTCCAATGTCTTCCTCCATATCGTCAGCAATAGCACCGGCAAGGCTCTGCACCTGGGCTTCGTGACACTCGACCGCATGGGTACGTACCACGAGTTTGGCTACGATGCGGAGGTTGGCTTTGCCGACATTCGCGCAGGTTTCACTGAACTGCGCGCCGTGTGCGACCTGTATGACTACCCGCTGGCGGCTGGGGAGTCAATGCAGCTTGAGACGCTGATGATCGAAGGCCGCGCTGACCTGCACGCGTCGCTGCACAATTGGGCGGAGCGTGTTGCGGAGCACTACCAGCCGGCAATCTGGCCGAAGATTCCCGGCGGCTGGCTGGGCTGGGCCTGGGTTGACGCCTTCAACGTGGAGCTGTACGAGGATGTCATCATCCGCAATGCTGAAGCCGTTCGGCGGCGGCTGGCGGGCTTTGACATCGAGTACATCTGGGAGAGTCTGGGGAACCTGCCCGGTGGCTGCCCCGGCGCGTGGCTTGGCTGGAACGAAGCGTGCTTCCCGCAGGGACATCAGTGGCTTGTGGACAGGCTGGCGGAACTCGATTTCAAGCTGGGCTTGTGGGTCGGCCCGTTCTATGTGGCTGACTCGATGGAGGAGTTCGTCGCGGAGATGGAGGATGCGCTGCTGAAGAAGGACGGTGAGTTGGCGGTGGCATCTCGTGCCTGGCGCTTCGGGCAGGCCGGGCAGTTGCCCTTCGATGAGCGACCCAGCCTCTATGCCCTGGACCCGACGCACCCGCAGGGCGAGGAGTTCCTGCGGCATGTCTTCAGCACGTACCGTGAGTGGGGCATCCGCTACTATATGCTGGATTTCCTGGGCGCGGCGTCGGGCACCGAGCACTACAACGAGCACCATGACCCGTCAATCGTGCGCGGCATCCCGCTGATGCGCAAGGGCCTCGAGATCATGGCTGAGGCCCCCGGGTCTGATACGTACACGCTTTCAAGCAGCGGGCCGACCTTCACCTGCGTGGGGAACATCGTCGCCGCGCGGATGGGGAATGACTATGGCGAAGGGCGTCCGCTCGATGCCGAGACGTATCACTACCCGGGGACCTTTCTCATCAACAGGTCCGGCGCGGTTACGTCGCACTTCCATGCCTCGACCAATATGGCGGCGGCGTATTTCACGCACCGGAAACTGTTCATCAATGACACCGGAAACGTGATGACCGTTGACCAGCCGCTTCCGCTGTCTGATGCGCAGATAGTCACGACCATTTTCGGCATCAACGCTGGGCCGGTGATGCTCGGCGACGACATTGATCGCATCTCGGAGGAGCGGCTTGCGCTGATAAAGAAGGTCTTCCCCCGACATCCGCAGATAGCCGAGCCGGTTGACCTCTTCGACTCGCCGGCGCCGGACTACCCCAAGGTGTTCCACGTGTGTATCGAGGCCGGCTGGGATACGTGGCATGTCGTCGCCGTGCTCAACTATGGGGAGCAGACGCTGACAGAGGAGATACCGTTGGAGCGGCTCGGCATGTCTCCCGATGACGAGTACCTGCTGTGGGAGTTCTGGGACCAGCGGTATCACGGCACGGTCAGCGGGGACTTGCGCGCGGTGGTCCCGCCAGGCTCAGCGCGCATCTATCGGCTCACGGCGCGGCGCGAGCATCCCTGGGTTCTGGCCACCGACATGCACGTGCTGCAGGGGAACTTCGAGCTGGCTGACGGGACATGGGACGGGGAGACGATGACACTGTCAGGGACTGCGACGCGTCCCAGCGGCGAGACGGGGAGTCTGTTCATCGCAGTGCCTGAGGGCCTCTATGTCGTCAACCCGCAGGGCCTGTGGATCGGCAAGGACGATAATGATAAGACCCTTGTCATCCGGCGGGCCTTTGCGTTCGGCGATGAGCCTGAAGGCTGGGAGATACAGTTCGCGCCGATCGCAACCGGCGACCTTAGCGAGTACGGGCTGCGGTGAGCCGGTCAGTCGGCGTCCACCTTGTCGCCGGGGACGTAGGGACACTTGATGAATACCAGGCGCGTGTCCTGGTCGGTATCGTTGACTATGCTGTGGCGTTCACGTGGCTCGAGGCGGAAGGCATCGCCCTGCCTGACGCGGTGGCTTTCACCATCCACGATCATCTGCGGCGTACCCTCGAGGAAGTAGAAGGTCTCCTCGGCTTCGTTGTGGTAATGGGTGCCCAGGGATTGGCCGGGCTTGACGACGATCACGCCCCACTCGAAGCGTGGGCCCTGGAAGAGATACTTCGGCCCGTAATCCCCGTCGCGGAACTCCCTGTCATGCTCGTTGACTAGCTCCATGAAGCTGTCCTCCTTGCGTTGTTCTCAGGTCACATGTAGCCAAGCGTCGGGCTGGAAGCTGAGAATGGCGGGACGCTCCGCGTCCTCTTGCCATTCTCACCTGCCCCGCGCCAAGCGCAGGGCAGGCCGACCTACGCGTTGGTAAACCATTCGGGCTATGTCATTGGTGCGAGTAATTCGCGCAGGTCCTGCTCCGTCACCGGCCGAGGGTTGTGCTTCGTCGAGCCGGAAGACAGAGCGTCCGGAATGATGCGGTCGAAATCGTCTTCCTGCAAGCCGAAATCGGCCAGTGACTCCGTCAGGGCCAATTCGCCATTCAGGTTCTTCACCCATTCCAGGAGTGCCTCGGCCTCCGCCCCGATCCCCATTTCCGCAGCGAGCCGCGCGTACTTCTCGCGACATGATTCCAGGTTGAATTCCATCACATGAGGCAGGAGTATCCCGCAGACCTGCCCGTGCGGGATATGGTACAGAGCGCCCAAGGGGTGCGCGAGGCCATGGACGAGGCCCAGCCGCGCACTCGCCAGCGCGAGCCCGGCGAGCAGGCTGCCGAGGGCCATGTGCTCACGAGCGGCGAGGTCATCGCCTGACAGGTACGCTGTCTTCAGGCTCCCCGCGATACGGGTCGTCGCCTCCAGCGCCAGCAGATCGCTCACTACCGTCGCGCCGGTGGAGGTGTAGGCTTCGATGGCCTGCGTCAGCGCATCCACACCCGACCAGGCGGTCTGAGCAGGCGGGAGGCTGAGCGTCAGTTCCGGGTCCACGATGGCGACTTCCGGCAGGAGAGTGTGGCCGCGGATACTCGCCTTGCGCCCCGTATCTGTGTCGGTCAGGACGGAATTCGGGGTCACCTCGCCACCGGTTCCTGAGGTCGTCGGCAAAGCGATGACGGGGTGGCCCGGCCAGGGGATTTCCGCTCCTGCGAAGAAATGGGACAAGGGCTCCGGCGAGCCGCTCAATGCGCCGATGGCCTTGCCGACGTCCATCGCGCTGCCCCCGCCGATTGCCACTATCACGTCGCAGTCGCCCGCGCGGAAGGCTTCCCGGCCACGCTCGACTGTATCCAGTGACGGCTCCGCCTCGACCTCGGCAAACAGCGTTGCCTCCACGCCCTTATCACTGAGGGACTCCGTCAACTCGGCGATAGTGTCTCCCCGGCGAGGGGCTCCGCGGCCACAGACGATGAGCGCCCGCGTGCCCAGTGCGGAGGCCTGCTCACCGAGTTGATGGCGGGTGCCTGAGCCGAAGAGGATCTCCCTGGCGGAACGCAGCGTGAAACTCGTCATGACTATCACCGTTCGGGGACTGCGTAGGGGCATTGGGATTCATGCGCCAGGATGGGACGGCGGACGACTCGGGGGCGGAAGCGAAGCTTCCACTGAAGCTGCCAATTGAACAAGGACAGCTTGTTCAATTGGCACCTGAGCTTTCGATGAGACCGAAAGCTCAGGCCGAGCCACCCATTCATAGGTAGTCATGGAGCCCCAGACACACGGGGCAAGTTCAAGCGCATTTACCCCGTGATTCAGGAGTAACAGAGCACTAGTGCTCTGTTTCACTTGATTTTGTGAGTTTGCTCCGATCGTTTCTGAATAATGCGGGCCAGCCCGTCGGAAAGGGTCCTACAACGGCGCACGGTAAAGGCAAGAGGCGACGGCATTGATGAACGGCATCCTCGGGCTGGAAGCTGCCAATTGAACAAGGACAGCTTGTTCAATTGCCACCTGAGCTTTCGATGAGACCGAAAGCTCAGGCCGAGCCACCCATTCATAGGTAGTCATGGAGCCCCAGACACACGGGGCAAGTTCAAGCGCATTTACCCCGTGATTCAGGAGTGACACAGCACTAGTACTTACTTGCATAAGTCCTTATAATATGGTTTGAGGGGCTTCTGGTGGACTTCGCGCTTGGTCCATTCGAAGGGTGCGGCCTCTTTCGTGTAGGCCTCGATGAACTTGTCCATGCCCTCGCGCAACTCTTGAACCGAACTGAAACTCGCGCCCTTGAGTGCCTTGCGTGACAGAATGCTGAACCAGATTTCTATCTGATTGAGCCAGGATGCATGGGTGGGCGTGAAATGGAAATGAACGTTCTTGTGTCGGGCAAGCCACCGTTCGTGCTTGGGTTTGTGGGTGTTGAGATTGTCGAGGATGACATGCAGTTGGGTGTCGGAACTATGATGGGCTACGATTTGATTCATGAAATCCAGGAACTCCCTGCGGCGCCGGCGCTTATAGTGTCCTGCTCGCACCAAGCCGGTGGCCACTTCCAAGGCGGCAAACAGGGTGGTCGTACCGTTGCGTTTGTACTCGTGCGAGCGCCCCGTCAAAGCTCTGCCGTTGGGCAGCCGCAGCCAGCCCTGAGCCCGCTCCAGGGCCTGAATGCTCGGCTTTTCGTCCACGCAGATCACCACGGCATTCTCCGGCGGGTCGAGATACAGCCCGATGATATCGGCGGCTTTCTGGGCGAATTCCGGGTCGGTGCTGATACACCAACTGCGGCGTCGCTGAAGCGAAATCCCATGGCGGCGCAATACCCGCCAGACCTGAGGGGCCGAGACATCGCCGAGCGTCTTGGCGATAAGAGGCCCATTCCAAGTCGCGTAGCCGTCAGGAGGATCCTCGTCGAGCAGCGCGAGAATCCGCCTCTCGGTGTCGCGATCATAGGTCGGCGGCCGGCCCGGTCGCGCGGCGTCCTGCAGCCCAGACAATCGCTGCTCCGCAAAGCGCCGACGCCACTTGCCGACGGTGATAGCACTGGTCCCCAACTCGACGGAGATCGC
>JAUWOG010000610.1 GCA_030612305.1 Armatimonadota bacterium
GCCATGACCTCCTGGGCGAGGGAGCCGAAGGCGCGGACGCGGGAGTGCGGATCGTCGTGGACAATGTCAGGCTGAGTTGAGGGAACGGCATAGGTCGAGCGGCAGGCAAGCAAGGCCAGAGCAGAGACGCCTGTCTCAGAAAGCAGGGCACCGAGCGTAGGCCCGTCCACCAACTGCGTGTTGTCCTCGGCGGCGGGGTTCTCGAATACGAGATAGCCGTGAGAGCCGGGGCGGGGCTCGTCCTCTGGCTCACCCCACGCGCCGTGGCCATCGAAATGGAGGATGTGATAGGGACGGTCGTCTGCTTTGGCCGCGCGTAAGACCTGGCCGAGTCGCTCGAAGGTGGGCGGACGCAGGACGTCGAGTTGGAACAGGGCTCTGTCCTCTTCGGTCAGGCCCTTGATGAGACGAGTGGCGACGGAGCGGAAAGGTACGTCGTCGGCTGCGCCGGGACGGCAGATGACGAGGAGGATGCGAATCGGCTCGGCGGAAGTCTCGCGGATCTGCGGGAGGCGAGCGGGACCGCGCTGGGCGCGGACAAAAGCACCGGCATGGAGGGCAAGCGGAGTGTCAGTCTGCGGATCGCGGAGCAGCTCCCATGGTGTCGCGATGGCTGCCTGCAGATCGGCGATGATCTCGACGCGAGTATCGGCAAGGTGATCGCGGACGGCGGCCCAGAGGTCGCGCAAGTCGTCGTTGGCGGCGAAGACGGCGTCAAAGAGCTCAGTGCCGATTGCGATCATGCGTGCCTCGATGCGGCGCGCGATCTTCGGCGCAGGGTCGATGAGCGCGAGCTGGATGAAATCCTCCAGATACCAGCGGAGGTCTCCGGGATCGTGCTCGGCGAGCGTGAAGAAGAAGTCGGCGGTGGCGGTGCGTGTGGGCAGGCCGTCGGCTTCGAGGGTGACCTCGACGCGGTATTGGTCCGCGGCGGTGGTAGTCTGGTTGATGGTGAGACGGTGCATGGAAAGGCCTCCTTGGTAGCGGAGGAGTTCGACGCGGGTGTGGGGGAGACCTTCAGGGGAAGGGCTTAGTGCGTGCAGGCGGGGCTAGTAGTTGCCGGCACGAGTCCGTATCATGTACCGGCGAACGGCGTTGGCCGGATGCTGCGGCTTCGCTTCGCAAAGCCTCTGCCATTCGGCCGCCCCGAACGGCGAACGGTAACGGCACTGCCATCATCTCATATGGACTTGTGCAAGCTATGGTGCGACGGGGCGGAACTTCTGGATGCGATAGTTGAGACGCTCTACCACGTACACGTTTCCGTCTGCATCGAGAGCGACACCAGAGGGGTGGTTGAATTGTCCCTCGCCGGAGCCAAGAGAGCCCCACTTAGTGATGAAGGTGCCGTCGCCGGTGAACTTCTGGACGCGATGGTTGAGGTAGTCGGCCACGTACACATTTCCGTCCGCATCCAGAGCTACGCCCTGGGGCGACCGGAACTGTCCATCAGCGGAGCCTTCAGTGCCCCACTTGGTGATGAAGGTGCCGATGCTGGTGAACTTCTGGATGCGATGGTTATTCGCGTCGGGCACGAAGACGTCTCCGTCTCCGTGTGTATCCACAGCCAGAGCGCGGGGTATGAAGAACTGTCCATCGGCCGAGCCACGAGAGCCCCACTTGGTGATGAAGGTGCCGGTGGCGGTGAACTTCTGGATGCGGTTGTTGTTAGCATCTGCCACGTAAACATTTCCGGTTCCATCCACAGCTAGAGCCTCGGGCAAGTCGAAGCGCCCATCGCCTGTGCCCTGAGAGCCCCACGCGGTGATGAAGGCGCCGGTGTGGGTGAACTTCTGGATGCGATGGTTGCCCCAGTCTGCCACGTACGCATTCCCGTCTGCATCCAGGGCCACAGCGGCCGGCGAGATGAACTGTCCATCGCCGGAGCCAGAAGAGCCCCACATGGTGAGGAATTGGTAGCCGCCCTCGATGGGGCCGCCGCAATCGCCGATGGGCCAGGTGTCGAGGCCGACGACGCAGCGGAGGACCTTGATGGCGTCGCCGACATCGGTGGAGGCATTCTCATTGGCGTCGGCACATTCGTCTTCGGGGTCGAGGCCGACGACAATGCGTAGAATCTTGATAGCATCGCCGACGGAGGGATCGCCGTCATCGTCGAGGTCGCCGAGGAATTGACTCTGTGCAGGGGAGACGGGTTCTGCAGAACGTGCAGAACCTGCAGAGGGTGCGGAACTGGTAGCTGTCTGGGGTGCGGCCTTGCTGCCGCCGCTGCCGGAACAGCCAGCCAGACCCAGTGGCAAGATGATAAATGGCAAGACTACGAGGACCTGGTAAGGCCTGAGTGAGTGCATGCCATACATTCCCTTCTGTCAATATGCGACGCTTACGAACATATTCTCCGATTGTGTCGGGTTTCCTGCCTGTGTCGAGGAAGAAGTCCAAGAAGAAGGTGATGAAGAGGAGTCAGGAGGCGTGAGTGGGAGGGAAGGGCGAAGGGCGAAGGGCGAAGGGCAAAGGCAAAGGCAAAGGCAACGGCAACGACGAGGGCATTGATGAACGGCGCAATCTTCGATTGCGCAAGGGACTTTGCC
>JAUWOG010000005.1 GCA_030612305.1 Armatimonadota bacterium
TGCACTTCGAAGCCGGTGAACAGACTGAGCTGATCCTCCGGCATGTCGTACCGTCTCGACAGTTGTGTAGCCATTGGTGTCACATGAGCCTTATCTGTGCCATGTCTCCTAGTATGAGGTGCAGCGGCGAGCTGTCGTGACCGTCTCCTACGACGCCGACTTGCTGCCCGAGGACGGAGCGCACGCGGCCGCCGGGGAGGTTCTCGATGCGGCCACCGGCCTGGATGACTGCGTCTTCTATCCGGCTGCTACGGACCTGGCAGCCGTCG
This sequence comes from Armatimonadota bacterium, assembly GCA_030612305.1. Classification (GTDB taxonomy): domain Bacteria; phylum Armatimonadota; class Zipacnadia; order Zipacnadales; family UBA11051; genus UBA11051. The sequence goes on from JAUWOG010000005.1 coordinate 270, forward strand.
CCCAGCGATACATGCGGCCCGATGATGGCATCCTGAAGCACGCAGTTCTCTCCGATGAAGCAGGGCCCGGTGATGACGGTGTTACGGATCCGGCTGCCGGCTCCGAGTTGGAATATGCCGCTGAGCCGGCACGCCTCGCCGACGTCCCCGTCCACTCGAGCCTCAATGCGGTCCAGGTACAGCCGGTTAGCGCGCAGCAACGCCACCGGCTCGCCTGCATCCTCCCAGAAGCCGCCGAGTATGGTCGCCTCAACACGCCGCCCATTCTCTATCAGCCACTGGATTGCGTCGGTGATTTCATATTCCCCCCGCGCCGAGGGCTGGATACTGCCGATCGCCTCGAAGACCGAACTTGTGAACGCATAGACGCCGACAATGGCGAGGTTGCTCGGGGGGTCTGGCGGCTTCTCGACCAGTCTCTGCACCGAGCCATCCTCGGCGAGTACGGCGACACCGAAATCCTGTGGATTGGTCACCTCTCGAAGCATCAGCGCGGCCTCAGGTCGCTTCTCGGTGAACTCGTTGACAAAGCCCTCAATGCCGATCTCCAGCAGGTTATCGCCCAGGAACACGATGAAAGGGCTATCCCCGACGAAGTCCCGCGCACAGTTGACGGCGTGCGCCAGACCCAGCGGCTGGCCCTGCACGATGTATGTGGCCTCGATATCCCAGGCGGCGCCGTCACCGACGTAGCGCTGCACGGCCTCGGCCTGGTGCCCCACAATGAGGGCGACCTCTCTGATACCGGCCTCACGTATGGTGTCCAGCGCTCGGCCCAGCAGCGGCGTCCCCGCCACCGGCAACAAGTGCTTGGGCCGCGAAAAGGTCAACGGCCTCAGTCGCGTACCCTCTCCGGCACACAATATGACTGCCTTCATCTCACTCTTCATCTCACTCATGGGCCGACAACTCCCCAGCTACGCAACAGGCCTTTCTGAGCAACGATCCGCTTCATAGGAAGAGCCAGTACCCCAGCGGCATGCCGCTGAGCAATTCAAATGCCGCGTTGATTGGGAGCATCAACACTCCCGGCCTGGCAAAGATCACGAATATCGCTCCAATGACAATGAACCGTCCGTACTGTTGCTGGAACATAACGTACTGCGCGGCCTGTTTCGGCGGCAGCAATCCCTCCAGGATATGCCCGCCGTCCAGCGGCCCTATCGGTATCAGGTTGAAGATAGCCAGCACGCAGTTGGCGTATGCCATGATGGCGACCGCCCCCGTGTATGGGCCGGTGATACCCAGCCGCAACAGGCCGGCAAGGAATGCCGCCAGCAGCGCATTGCTCAGCGGCCCCCACAGCGCCACCCAGAGACCGTCTTTGCGCGGATGAGCGAAATTGCTCGGGTTGACCGGCACCGGCTTCGCCCATCCAAAGCCCGCGAAAATGAACAGCGTCGTCCCGATGGGATCATAGTGGGCAAGCGGGTTGAGAGTGACCCGACCCATCGCCAGCGCCGTCGTATCACCTGCGGCCAGAGCACGCCGCGCGTGCGCGAACTCATGCACTGTGATGGCCAGAGTCACACCCAGCAGCCAGGCTACAAGCTCACCCAGCCCGACCTGTCCCTCTATGTATGAAAACAGCATGTGATATCCATCTTCCGGCGGCCGCGCAGGCGTCGGGCATCATCTCAACTGTCCAACACGTGCGCCGCCGCAGTCATTTGCTCTTCACGGTCTGCACCATCATCGAGCTTCGCTTTCAGGGCCGCCTCCAGAGCAGCCTTGAACGAGGGTCCCGGTCGGTAACCGCGCGCCACCAGGTCATCTCCGGTCACGTCGGCCTCGACATCAGCCAACTCCCGATGGTAGCGTTTCAGGTTGCTACGCACATTCGCGTTGCCCGCAGCCCATCCGGCCAGCAACGCAGCTCCGACCGACCCCCGCAGACCAGCATATAGTTTACTACTTTCGGACGTCGTTGAAAAGACTACGTCGGGCGGCTGATGGGCAAGCAACGCCGCCTGTCTGGCCGCCTTCTGCTCCTCCGCCGTAAGCGGCCAACCGGCAAGCCACTGCTCCATCTCCCCCGGCTCCAGCAGCAGTCCCAGCGTGGCCGCTGTCAGCATACTCGCGTCGGCCCTTATCCCCAGGTCGGCCTGTGCCCGCAAGAGCTCGTCAGCAAGGACCAGCCGATTGTGCGCTCCGGCGAGACCGAGATGCTCCAGCGCACCCCACCTGCCCAACAGCGCCAGCGTCCATCTGGCAGTCGGTTCAGCAAGCAGGTACCGCAACTCCGTCACGATGCGCTGGCGCGAGACAGTTGCCGGCGCATTGTCCGCTACCGCCGCTTCCAGCCATTGCGCGGTCGCGCCATCAACCCGCAACCCAAGCCGCACAGTGAACCTCGCCGCGCGCAGTATTCTCGTCGGGTCGTCAGTGAAGGTCGCCTCATGCAGCCCCTGCAGAAGACCTTGCCGCAGATGCCTGTAGCCCTCATACGGGTCGAGCAATTGCCCGAATGTGCGGGGCCTGAGGTCCATGGCGATTGCGTAGATGGTGAAGTCGCGGCGCTTGAGGTCCTCGATGATGTCGGCACGGCTGACGCATGGCAGAGCCCCGGGCTGGGAGTACGTCTCGCTACGAGTGGCGACGACGTCAAGATGTTTGCCGTCCGCGTAGGTGACTGTCGCGCTCTGGAACTCCGGATGCGTCACAACCTGGGCCGTGTCACGGTGGGCCAGGAGGCGGGCAAACTCCAGTGCATCACCTTCAACGGAGATGTCCGTATCGAGTTCCGAACGCCCCATAATCAGGTCGCGCACGGGCCCTCCGACGAGATGCACGGGCATGATCAGTGTTTCGCCGAGCCGGCCCAGGCCCTGCAACCATTCCCGTCTGCGCCGAGTTATCCGGCCATCCATCACGAGCCGCATGTGCGAACACACTCCCGGTAGAGGGAACCTTCAATGGCGTCGGAGGGCAACACTGCAGATCGCGGCTCACGCACCTGGAGATGCAATGCGACCTCCAGGAGCGCCACTCATCTCAGGGGTCTCTATCTCTAGCCCAGCCGCTCCGGAACTACGTCCTGCCGCACGAGGTCCGCCAGTGTTTCCCGGCTGACTATCAGCTCCGCATCACCGTCATTGACCCGCACCATTGCGGGCTTGGTGCAGCGGTTGTAGTTCGACGCCATCGCGTAAGTATAGGCGCCGGTGCTCTGCACGGCCATTATGTCACCGGGCTGCGGGTCGGCCAGCGCCATCTCCGGGAACAGCGTGTCCGTCTCGCAATGAGCCCCTGCGACGCGGACGATGACATCGGGGGCAGCGCTGGCGCGGTTGGCTATCAGCGCCTCGTATTCCGCGTCATACAGCGAGGGACGCGGGTTGTCTGAGAGGCCGCCGTCCACCGAGACATAGGTGCGAACGCCCGGTATCCTCTTGATGACACCGATAGTGTAGAGTGTAATCCCGGCCTCCCCGACAATGGAACGACCCGGTTCGAGAATCAACTCCGGCATCGGCATATTGTGCTCGTCGCACGCTTGCCTCAACTCGGCACAGATGTCATCGGCCAGCTTCTCGATAGTCGGCGGGACATCGTCCTCACGGTAGCGAATGCCGAGGCCCCCGCCGATGTCGAACTGCTCCGTGACATGGCCTGTCTCGGCGCCGACCTGGGAGATGAAGCCCATCATCGCCGACGCCGCGCGCGCAAAGGCGTCGGTATGGAGAAGCTGAGAGCCGATATGACAGTGGAAACCGTGCAGCTCGAGGCAAGGCAGCTCAAGGGCCAGCTTCGTCGCTTCCATAGCTGCACTACTGGCCAGGCCGAGACCAAACTTGCTGTCTTCCTGACCGGTGCGAATCCGCTCATGCGTATCAGTTTTCACGCCGGGAGCAATGCGGATCAGCAAGTGCGCGTGTGTGTCCAGTTCCCCCGCTATTGCTGATATCTGCCGTATCTCGGGCAGACTGTCAGCTACGATCCGGTCAACCCGGTTCTCCAGCGCCATCCGGATCAGAGTTTCCTTCTTGAAGTTGCCGTGCAGCTTGATCCTGTCGGTCGGAAACCCGGCCTCCAGAGTAGTGTACAGCTCCCCCTCGGAGGCCCCGTCAAGGGCCCTCTCTTCCGGCGGCATGATGTTGCAGATGGCCTTGGTGATGAGCGCCTTGGCCGCGTAGGCGATCTCCGTTCCGGGCAGCCGCTGATCGAAAGCCTGCCGATACCGCCGGCAGTTCTGCCGCACTATCTGCTCATCGAGCACGTACAGCGGCGTGCCGAACTCGGACGCGAGTTCTACCGTGTCGCAGCCGCCCACCATCAGGTGGCCTTGCGGGCTGATGCACTGGTTCGGTAGCAGCATGGATCCGGTCCTCCGAAAATTCGTGATACGGCCCTTGGCGAGCTCTCTGCGGCTGGTCACCGGCCGGCGAGCAGTACCTGCGGCCGGCTCGCCATGGTCCCGGTCCCAGCAGGTACAAAACAACCCCAAGAACGCTCGCGCGCTCTTGAGGCTGTCAGTCATCATCGGTACGCCGTCAGCAGGACAACGCCGCCTACCTAGAAGTCGTTGCTTGTCACGACGATCTGCTGAGTAGCCGGGTTGTAGGTTATCGTCAGGTCCAGCGTGTCGGCGATGAACTGCAGCGGCAGCATCGTCCGGCCGCGTTTCACGTACGGCGCCAACTCTACGTGCCGCTTCGTCCCGTTCACGTCAATGTTGGGATCACCTATCGTCAAGTGCATGTCGGCGGTGGCACTGATAGCCCGCACTTCCTTTGTTATCGGGAACCAGTACAGTACCCCGTCGGTGTGCTCGAACAGCTCGCGGAGCGGACCCGTCGCAATCCCGCTCACGGTTTCCGGCGCTGTCCGTACCTCGAGCGCATCGCCGTCGAAGATGATGGCGATGTCCTTGACCCTGGACTTGACAGCCGCCAGGTCCGGTATCCCGGGCGTAGTAGTGCCGGCCGGCGAACTGGGGAGTTCACCCTTGGGCAGCATTGCCAGAGAGCCACGGCTGCTTGACGCAGGGCTCGGCTTCACCACGGCTGTCTCCACCTTCGCGGGCCCTGTCGTGCGTGCCCACAGGGATGCAGCTATCACACCATCGCCGGGCATGATCGTGCTCACGGCTCGGAATGTCGGGATCGTCTTGTCGAGACTGGCCACCGAGGGCGCAGTGGACGACAGCGGCTTGACTACCTGCGGCACGGATGCCTGTTGGCCGGCGGCCTTCACATCACTGGGTGCCGGGTGGGAGCTTGTGGCGCTCGGCGGCGTGGCCCGGGGTGTGCCCGAAGAGATCGCGAACAGCGCTCCGGGCTCGGCGGTCTTCACGCTGAGCGCCGCAATCCGGCCGTACTCTACGCTGCCCACTAGCGGCGCTATGCCGGGTCGTTCAACGATCAATGTCGGGCTCGGCGGAACCACTTTGGCCCCGCCTGCAATCGCGATCTGGCGGGTCGGCACAACCGGGTCTGTTGCCAGTGTCGGCAGCCTCCCAACGTTGCTCGAACTCTCCGGCGCGGTTGCAGAAGGCGATGTCCGGCGAACCACCGCAAGGCCGCTCTGGCGGGGTGAGGCCCGGCCGATCTCGACGGGCTTGCTCCTCCCGAATTCGGTGATAGCGATCCCTGGCGCCACGGGGCTCTCAGGCACCCTCACTACCTTCCCGGGATATCCCAGGCGGGGAGCTGAGGTGTAGTCTGCGCTGGTGCTCAAATCGAACTCGATGGGGCTCTGCCGGCCTGTCACTGGCAGCGCCGAGGTGGCTGTCAGGGCCGGCTTCTCAACCGCCTCTGGGGGGCCCGTGACTCCGGCCACGGATGTGGACACTTCCTGCCCGACGACGGGCGACTTGGCAGATGCCGGTGGTGGCGTGGGGACCGGCGGCCCTGACGGGAGCACTACTACAGCAGGCGGGGCCGTCGGTGAGGGTGTCACAGGCGGCTGGACTACGGCGGGCGGAGTCTGCTGCCGAACGACTACCGGGGCCGGCACAACCGCGGGCGTCGGAGTTATCGGAGGCTGCGTGGTGGTCATGGGCCGTGCCGGCTGTGATGCCGTCTCGGCCGTCTCCATCCGCGTCATGGCATGGTTCTCGACGAAGACGGTTATCTGTGCCGACCGCGCCTCGTTATCTGCCGCGTCCACCGCCACCGCTTCCAGCACATGGATGCCGTCGGTGGTCTTGCTCGTGTCCCACTGGTCGTAGTACGGCGCGGAGTTGTAGATCATCTTGTGGAGGCGGCCGTCAATGTAAAAATAGACCTGCTCCACACGGACGTTATCCCGCGCCTCGGCACGTATCTCAACCCAATCCGACAACTTCGCGCCTTGTGCGGGATAGTAGATGTTTATCGTCGGCGGGATGACGTCTGTGCCGCCGGTGCCGGGCTGAGTCGTCTCGGTCACGGCTCTGCGCACGGTGACAGAGATCGTCGCACTCCCGCTGGCACCCGCGCTGTCAATGGCCTTGGCGGAAATGGCGTGGCTCGTCGCTGCGGCGAAGCTGAAATCCCACGAGAAGGACTTCTCGCCGGACTTCTCGGGCGCGGCCAGGTTCTCTTTCCTCACCAGCTCGTTGTCAATGTAGATCTCCAGCCGCGTGATCGCCGCATCGGTGTTGCTGGAGTAGGCGATGTCCATCCAGATTTCGCCGCTCACAATCTGGCCCTGTTGGGGTTTGAGGATCTGTACTACGGGGCCCGCGAAGGCAGTTGTCGGCGCCACCGACATGAGGATGAAGCTGGCCAATAGAAGCGCATATAGATACGACGAACACAGGGACCTGAGGTTTGACATCGTGGCTATGGCCTCCCTGACTTCAGTTTGTGCTGCAATAATACCGGAGCCATACTAGTTTCCTCAGGTGGGACGCCGCACCGTGCTGTCTCGTGCGGGTCCAGGCTTTCCACCTGCCTGATACGTCAGTCATTCTGGCAAGTTAGACCGTAGCACACCCAGAGGCCAGATGTCAAGGCATCTGACGCCTCTGATTACGCCTCCTCCTCCAGTTCAAACTTGTAGCCGACACCCCACACAGTCACCAGACTCCAGGGCACATCATAGGACTCCTCGAGTTTGTGGCGGAGGCGCTTGATATGAGTGTCAACTGTGCGCAGATCATTGCCTACCGGGCGATACCCCCACACGGCTTCCACGATCTCCTCGCGCGAGAAAACACGCTTGGGTTGCGAGGCGAGGAAGAAGAGCAGATCGAACTCCTTAGGCGTCAGCCGCTGCGCCTCGCCCTTGACGAGCACGGTGCGGGTCGCCAGGTCCAGATGCAGCTCCGGGTAATCAAGCTCCTTCTGATGGGCTGCAGCTTTCTCAGTGAGCACGGTCCGCCGCAGCATCGCCCGCACGCGCGCAGCCAACTCGCGCGCACCGAACGGCTTGGTGATGTAGTCATCAGCTCCTAGTTCGAGCCCCACGACCTTGTCCACCTCTTCATCACGGACGCTGATCATGATGATCGGTACGTCCCCCTTTGAGCGTAGTCGCCGGCATACCTCCAGGCCGTCAATGCCCGGCAGTATCACGTCGAGTAGTACGAGCGCGGGCTGCTGACGTTCGCACTGCTCGATGCCTTCCTCACCACTCGTCACTTCGATAACGTTGTAGCCTTCTCGACCAAGCGCGGCCCGGACCAAATCCATGGAGGCCTCGTCGTCCTCGATTACCAGAATTGTATCATTGTCTTCCATATTGCTCTTCCACCCCTTCAACGATGTCTTGTGGCACACTTCATCTAGTCAAGTTATCCCCAGTAGCATAACATACTTTCAACAGTTAGACAAACAAAAAAAGATTCTTTGCTATCAGACATGTGTGGAATCCTACCGCCACCTACTGGACATACTTGCTCAGGTGCACCGATACTATGGGCATCCACTCGTACAACAGAAACTCTACTCGACCAATCAGTAGTGACATTCGTGCCATCACCGTGTTCCCGAAACCTGCTCCGAAAGCCACCATCAAAAACCATATCCCAATCTTTGATGTCACACCCAGGACACCCTCGTGCGGCCTCGAGAAATAGAAATACGTCAGCGTGCAGATCACACCCACCAGCACCACCAGGCAACTCAACGCCAGCCCCCACTCGATACTACCGAGCCCAAGCACGGGCTTCATTGTCGCCTGCGCCTGCTGCAGCAAGTTCATTTGCACAACCGCCGGGATCCCGGCCCCCATGAACAAGCCCACCGTGAAAGCGATCGGGTACCTCGACAGCCAGTCGTACCTGGGTATGAAGCGCGCCAGCATCATCAGACCTAATAGCCCGGGGATCAGCACCCAGTAGTCGGCAAGCTCATCGGGCTTGGGCCCTAGCTGTGGCAGCAGCTTGAAGATGAGTAGCGGGAGCACGGCTTGCTTCCAGACGATGACAACCCCATAGCCCGCCGATATGCCGACAAAGAGGTGCTCCGCGAACTTGTACACCGGGTTGTCGCCAATCAGGAAAGACAGAATAGCGAATGTCAGCGCCGCCTGCAGCCATAAGCCCACCACCTGTGGATTCAGGCTCAAGCCCAGGATAATCAGTTGACTGCTCTGCTCTGCATCCGCCATTGCCGTTGCCCTCAGCAACTGCGCGTCGTCATAGTACTCCTGCTGCCACTACGTTCGGTTCTGTGAGGCTCGCCGCGTAACGAAATACCCGATGTTGCCCATGATAATGAACAATATGATGAGCAGATGTGCAATGGATTGCGAAGACATGCCCAGGACGCCGAAGCCGGGGGCCCCGACCAACTCCTCGTATTCCGCCGCGCCCTTCAATCCGTTTATCAGGCCCACAAGCTGCTCCGATTTCCAGTACGGGTACAGATCCGTTGCCATCACTGCAGTCACCCCGGCAGCTATCTGCAGCCCGTACCGCTCGTGAGCATAGCCGATCCAGGCCAACGGGAGGCTGTTGGCCGCGAAGTCTATCATCAGCGCGATGTCGTCATAGTCGGCGACATCCCTCATCATCGGCATCGCCGAGAGCTTCTCCCCACGCGCATCCATGTCCTCAAAAACGCGGATGATATCTCGGCCCATGCCCAGGATTACCGCCACGCCGCCAGGCTTGAAGCCTACGTCCACGTAGTCCACCCCGTACTCCTTGTTGAGGTCCGTCGCCACCTCATCGAGGGCCCGTCTGATCATCAATGCGCCCTGCGGGTGCAGCGTCATGGCCAGGATCCGATGATTCTCCTCGAAGGCGTGTCTCACAACCGCCTTGGCCATCGGCTCCAGCTCCGGCATCGAAGCCGGGCTGTAGTCAAACGACATCTGGATAACGGACCCCGGCGGCAGTTGCTCGATGTAGTCGTGGACGGCTGTCGTCGAGGGACTGTGCTTGCCCACAGGCAGCTTCAGATTCATCAAGAACGGTATCACCACAGCGGCGAAGATCACCAGGTAGATCCATCGCCGGTCTATGCTTTCGAGTTTCCGCAGCAATTCGCCCATGAGCCTCTATCCGCCCAGGTGTGATCTCTCGATACCCAGTATAATTCGCAGCGAGGTCGCGATTGACCCCAGCGCCACGCCGAAGAGGATGCCGCGCTTGCCCGCGACTGCCGGGTACTGCATGATCCACTCATATACCTCCGGCATCTTCTCGTATATCATCTCGCCGATGGGAACGCGCCCCAGCATCACTATCACCGCGGTCACCAGCAGCAGTGTTGCCTCGACGTTCCGTGCGCGAAAGGTGCGGTATGCCGCCGAGGCGATGAAGAACGCCAGCAGAGAGAACATCGTCGCGTCCAGCGGCACTTGGACATTGTCGAACAGCCACTCGAAGGCCGTCCCGTTCTGCATTTCGGTCAGCCGTTGCCCCAGGCCTCCCTCTCCGGTTCCGTACACAATCCCCGCCCATACCATCAGACCAAATGAGAGCAGCGTCACGGCGCTGTAGCCATATTGCGGACGCCGCCTGCGGATCTTGTCCCAGTGCGTGCGGAAGAGACTCCCGATGCCCAGGACCAGAGCGAACGCGCCGACGATCCGCGCCCACTGCAACAGCAACTCATACCCCTGAGTTCCGACCGCGTGCGGCACGAAGAACTGCACGATCATGAACACACCGGCGATGAATCCAATGGCCAGAGGTATGTATGTCCGCGCCGCTATCTCAGATCAACTCCGCTCGCCTGCTCTGCTCAACGCTGAACTTCAAACCACTCAACAAAGCTCTTGACGAATTCCCAGTCCACATAGTGTGCCCCGAGTGTCGCCGCAGCCGCGCCCAGCAGCAGCATCGCGATGATGACGATCTTACCGATGTCCTGCCCCTTCAGTTGCGCTACCAGTAGCGGATTACGTGATAGATACGCGCTGGCGGCATACAGCTCTTCCCCCATCAGCGTGTAGTCACACGCGGTGATGAAGAACGGAAGCTGCGTGTCGGCGTCGGTCCCGGCTATCTGGATGGCACCCGAGGCGCTGCCGGTTTCGGCCAATATCAGCGCCTCGGCATAGAAGTAGCCCATATAGAAATTCGCCGCCGGCTTTTCGCGCATCATGATTCCGTCCACCGCCGCGACGTAGCCGAACTGGCTGTCGGTCACGAAGAAGATATTCTCCGGCTCATAGTTCTGCGGCTTGCCTGCCTCCAGGTACGCCTCACGCACGATCTCGCGCTGGACCGTCATCACTATCGGGTCCTGGCAGGGCACCAGGAGCGGTGTCTCATAGGCCGCGGTCCGTTTCGCCAGGTGCCCCAGGATCAGCATCGCGGCGATGGTGGCGATATCGCCGATGCCTGAGAGGCCGGCGATGTACAGAATCGGGCGACCCATTTCAGTGGCGCGCCCGATAGCGTCATTCACCGCCTCTAGGCCGGCTATGGGCCGGATGTAGATCTCTCGCCGCCGCGCCAGGTAGATCGTCAGCAGCACGATGGCCGAGTACCCGAGAACCCATACCAGCACATTCGTCCGCTTCCTGTTGTACGTCTTCCCGGCCGGGCTGACCGGCGCCGCCGACATCGCAGCGGCGGACCTCCCCACATCTCGATTCGCCAATTTCAGCGGGTCATCTTCAGAAGCCTGCAATGCCTCGCCCGCTGGTGCATATACCGCGGTAACCCTCGCCAGATACCTGCGCCACGGCACGACGTCGCCAAGCTGGATCTCGGTCGCCTCCACATCCGGCAGCAGGGCAACAAGCTCCCACTCCTTCGCAGGCCTTGTCGTCGAGAACGCCATCCTCCCCAGATACAGCCCGCCGAGTTGCTGCAGGTGCACTTCATATCCGCCGAGCATGTAGCCATCAATCTCCGCCACAGACGGCGCCTGCCATGTGACTATCGCCTTACTCCCCTCGTCATCCTCGCCATCGTCCGCCATTCTTACCTCGGTGGGGGCAGGAAAACGCCCTTGTGCCGCCGTAAGGCAACATAGCGCACTCAGCAACAGGGCCACGAATCCCGTCATGACCGGCCGCATCATCCCCGCATCAACTCCACATTGGCACGCGGTATAGTGACTATAGTGCCATCAGCCAGCCGGGCCTCCAGCACCCTCACCTTCGCTTCGGTCGGTATCTCTTCCGGTTCCGCCGGGAGCGCTACGACTTCCGCAAGCCGGCCGAAATACGGCTCTGCGATGAGGCGTATCTGGCTCCCGATACCCATCCGGGAGACGGGCTCCTCGATAGAGCCGGTCTCCGCCTCCGCCCCGGTCTGCACGATTATCTCCGGCCGGATTACTCCCGCACGGATCTGCGTGGCTCCGCTGACCGAAGCCCGCCGGCCCGCAAGTCCCTCGAGTATCCCGAAGGTCCGCTCTGCCATCGCAAGCTCGCCGAAGCCCTCAGTGATAATTAGCGTTATGGCAACGTCCTCCTGCCCGGTGATAGCCACACCGAGCGCCTCGCCGGTCAACTCATCCAAATCCTCCGATGAGATGCCTCCCGTCACAACCGCCGTAGCCCCATGTTCGATAGCCGCCTCGATTCCCTGAATCGTGACGAATGACCCGCCGACGACCACGCACCCTCTGCAACTGTCATCCAACAAGCCCGCGGTCAGCGGCTGGTCCGGACTCTGGACTGGCACCCTCAACTCCCCGTAGCGTTCGCCGCCGACACCGAAGATGCCCTGCACCAGCGCGCAGTCGGTCGCAACGGTCACACCCTCGCTGCGGTGCACCTCGACGACCGTTCCATCAACATACGCGTCGAGCTCGACCGGTATTGGTTCGCCGCGGAAGAGCACTTGCCCCGTTGTGTGACTGATAGTCTCGATGGTGCCGCCGATCGGCGCTTTGACGAAGGAATGGAACAGCCCGAAGAGCGCCTTCACCTCGGCGAGTGTTTCGCCATGTTCGACGACATCGCCTTCGGCCTTGAGCATGAAGTTGTGGATCTCGTCAGGCTGACAGTTCAACTCATGGGCGATATTGAGCGTGTGCACCCGCCCGGGCAGCTCCGTCGAAGCCACTACATCCGTCGCCCGGACCACATCGCCGACCTCGACATGCACACTGCCCGGCAGTGGCAGCCTCCTGAGCTTGCGCACGACGGTCCGCTCCGTCACTCGCAGTCCCGGCGTGTAGGCATGAACAACCTTCACGGGCCATCCACCTCCGGATATGCCTCCAGCGCCATTTGCCACTTCCGCACCGTGTCAGTCCGTTCACGTTCATCGTCCGGCAGATGGAGTGGCCGGCCTCTGGCATCAATGATGAGGCCCACTTGTCCGCCGCTCACTTCGGCTGTCATTGCCCGGCCCTTTCCTGTCCCGACATCAACTCCCAGCGCCGCGTCCGCCGTCAGCGTGGCCGTCTCGCCCTCGCCGAGTTCGACCAGCATGAAATCGCCCCAGCTCACATCAAACTCGCGCTCGCCGTCAGGCATCTGCAGCGCCATGTGCAGGCATCTCCTGCCTTCCCTGTACCTGCCCACAGGCGCCAGACAGTGCCCCAGCGGAATCAGACAGTCGCGCCAGAAGACCTCCGTCGCAGCCTGTTCGTGTACGGCCGCGAGCACGCCCAATTGCGGCATCATGAAGATCGAGTCGACTGCCAGGCGCGTGAGGCCCTCCGGGAGAAAGGCGTCAATCAGCATCATGGCAGCCTGGCTGCGGCGCGGCGCATGAGACAGCACGCCACCGGAGCCGACGATGAGGTCCAGCTCCATCATGTTGACCAGCGGCGCGCCGGACAGTTCCTGGGAAAATGCGTCGGCGATATCCCGCTCTGTCTGCACGCCCTTGAGGCCGGCCGCCAGCGCCTTGTGCTGCTCGAACGCCAGCCGCAACGCCTCCCGCGCAATGCCGTGTTCCACCTGCAACGCCGAAAGCTCCTGGGGAATCGTCGTCGGCCGGATCATCTTGTTGCGCACCTGGTTTGTCACGTCGCCGCCATTGACCTCATAGGGCACCCAGCGCAGGGCGTTCTCTATCCCCGCCTCCGCCAGTACATTGGCGACCGAATAGCTCATCCCCAGGTTGGCCGACACCGTCCGGTTGAACTGGCCCTCGAAGACACTGAAGATATCGGTAGTAGCCCCGCCGATGTCCACTCCTACCGCGGTGATGCCCTCTTTCTCCGCCACCATCCGCAGCAGGTTCCCCACCGCTGCCGGCGTTGGCATTATGTCCGCGTCCGTCCAGGGCACCAGCTTCGCGTAGCCGGGCGCTTGCGCCATGACGTGATGCAGAAACAAATCCTGCACAACGAGCCGCGTCGGCTGCAGATTCTCCCGCTCCAGAGTCGGACGGAGGTTGTCAGTCACCGTCAGCGCGGCGACCTCGCGGAGGGTTTCTTCGATTGCGGTCCGGGCATCCACGTTGCCCGCATAGATAATCGGCAGGCGGTATGATGCTCCGAGCCGCGCCGTCGGATTGGCTGCCGCAACGAGTTCAGCCATCTCGACGACGCGCCGCTCTTCGCCGCCATCCACGCCGCCGGAGATGAGAATCATGTCCGGCCGCAACTGCCTCATGCGTTCGATCCGCTCGTGCGGCAAGCGCCCGTCATCCAGCGCCAGGACATCCATGACGATCGCCCCGGCACCCAGCGCCGCCCTCTGAGCCGACTCCGCAGTCATCCGCCGCACGAGACCGACGACCATGATTTGCAGCCCGCCGCCGGCCGAACTCGTGGACAGATACAGGTCAGTCCCCGTGTCACCTTCTGCAGGCCGGATGATACTCTCGCCATCCAGCAGCCTGCGCCCGGCAAGCTCCTCGACCTCGGCAACCGCATTGAGCACGCCCCGCGTCACGTCCTCATGCGGAGCCTCGACGGTCGTCGGTGCCTCGCCTCGCGCTACCAGCCGGTACTCCCCATCCTGCTTCTCAATCAGGATCGCCTTGGTGGTAGTGGAGCCACAATCCGTAGCGAGGATCCTGGTTATCTCCGGCTCACTCATGCTTGCTTCCTGTGCCTTCTTGCATGTTGGGTGTCCACAGTATGGGGTCGTCTGTCCATCATGGAATCGCTTGTGAGAGATGCGCACGTCGTTGTGAGATGTCCCGCTACAACCTCGTGTTGTCGTTCCCCCCTCAACTATACCCACTCAGGAACTGTTTTATGCCTTCTATCCGCGGCGGGCAGCCGGGCAGGTACGGCCTTCCGCTGTCATCTCTGGTGCACGTGCCGACTAACAGCGCGTCCGGGTCCTTGACGCGGCCCTTTCCCGCAGCGATGCACCGGTCCGGCACGCTGACCCCTGCGGCAACCTCTTCGCACAGAGCTCGTATCAGATTCAGCTTGCAGGCGCTACATGCCGTTGCGATTTCCAGCTTCACATCCGGCAGCTGCCGCGCCATGGCCTCGTATGGTCTCTCAAACCGCCGCGTGACTCCTTCCAGCGGCTCGCCGACTGTCTCGATACTCTCCACCTCCAGCAAGCCCTCCGCCCGGGCCCGCTTCAGCTTCAGCACATCATCAATACCGCAGCCCATTGCCTGTGCCGCGACCGCGTCCACTGCGCGGATGTCTCTGCCGGCGAAGATCGCGCCCAGGTGCGCAACCGTTCCCATGGCCGGGCCTATCCCTTCCATGCCCAGCGTCCCATCCACAATAGTCAGGTCCGGGTGTATCAATCGGCTCAACGCCAGCACCGCGCGCGAGATGTCGAAGTCCTGGTGGAGCACGCGCTTGTCCCGGTCGCTGATACATCCCTTCAGGTTCTTCATGCCGAGCGTGACCATCGCGTCCAGGTGGGTTTTGGCGACCGCCACGTTAATGATGCGGTCATGGCTGAAGACCGCCTCGCTTATCCTCAGGTCGGCGGGCAGGTGGGCCGAAGTGTCATGGAAGGTCCGATACGGATGTCGCCTCAGAACCGTCCACTTGGCGCCTCTTGCCTCGACCACCTCGGCCATGCCGGTAGCTGTGAAGACCTCCTCGGGATTCGGGTGACTGTGATAGGGACTGTCGGCAACGAGGACTTCCGCAGCGCCCTGTGCTCTGGCCCAGTCAATGAGTGCCCCGACGAGCGCCGGGTTGACCGTGCCCCCGGTCGTGTAGTGCTGCGGTGCGTGGAGGTTCGGTTTGATCAGTACCGATTCGCCATCCCGGACGATCCCGTGTGCGTCGGCCAGCTCCAGCAACCGGGGCACCAGTTCCCGATACTCGCCACTGCTTTTCAGGATAGCAACCTTGGGCATGGGGCTACCTAACTCAGTTTCCCCGCCAGCCAGCGCTCGAACGTGAACTGTGGTTCGTAGGCCAGGAGTCGCCGCGCCTTTTCAATCCGGTAACATGGAGCGATTCTCTTGGGAAGCTCGATCCCCTCGTCCTCGAGCGCCTCGGCCTCGGGGTAGTACTTGAGTATGACCGAGCGGGCGTCGCTCAGTAAAGCCGGCCCGTCGTCCCGGCTGAAGGGATTCCCTGCGGTAATGATGATCGCCTCATTGACCACATCGCTCTGCAGCGCGAGAACGTGTGCCGCAGCGACATCGGTTGCATGCACGACTGTACCGAGCAGTCCGAGGCCGAATACCGGGTCCTCCTCCTCGCGCGGGATGAAGGTCCCCGGCCGCAACGCTACATAGTCAAGCCCTTCGCGGAACCTGAGCAGCTCGCAGCACTGTTCGCCGACGTACTTGCTCAGACTGTAGATATCCTCCACCGGTCGGCATGGCTTCTGCTCATCGAACGGAAAGGGTGTGTCCGGCTCTACCTGGTATCCCATCGCCGCGATGCTGCTGGTATAGATGAGCCGCTGGACTCGGGCACCGGCGGCTTCCTGCACGAGGTTGTGGGTGCCCTTGACGTTACAGTCCAGGTACTGCTCCGCCGTGTATTGCTTCCAGGGATGGATGGCGGCGATGTGGAGTACCTGCTCAATGCCTTGGCACAGTCCCTGCACCTGCTCGGCCCGCGCCAGGTCAGCTTCCACGTACTCGTGCGGCGTCTCGAATGCTGCGATATCCGTCAGCCGGAGGCTGTACTCGCTCTCATCTTGCAATGCCGACGTTACGAGCCGGCCCAGCACTCCTGCCGCCCCGGTAACGAGTACTCTCATGTCGCGCTCTTCCGTCCGTGTGCTGTCATCATCCCATAGCTCGCCCTTGATGCACAACCCACAGCGTCCTCCGTTTCCCGTTACGACAAAGCCCACACAAACGTTGTATGGGCTCTGGGCGTCTTGGACTTGTGCCGGCTAGCGGCTGGCGGAGTACTACTCCGCGTCAGAATGGCAACAGCGTAATGGACTGGGACACAAGCGCGAAGGCAATGGCCAGCATCGAGACCAGTCCCATCCCGCAGGCAAACCCGGCGTATAAGACAGGGGGCCACTTTTTCCAGTTGTCTTCTCCGAACCGCTTGCGCAT
>JAUWOG010000313.1 GCA_030612305.1 Armatimonadota bacterium
GACCACGCGGGCAGGCTGTTCCTCTCGTATGATTACTGGTCAACGCACTGGTTCTATCGGAATGACCATGTGGGGAATCGCCGGGCGATGCTGATGTCCCCAGACGCGGGCGAGACCTGGAAGCTGGCGGAGACGAGAGACCTCGTACTTGGGCTGTAACGGCGGAACCAACCCCTTGCAGTATGCCCGGGGTACGGCTCAGTCCCCGACCCAGATGTCCAGATAGTCCATCAGCCAGTAGGGGTCTATGCGCGGATAGAGGCTCTCATTTGTCGTCAGATAGCCCAGGAAGTAGCTGCCATTGTACACCCTTGGCGGGTGAGCGGCATAGGGGTTCCAGGGGCTGTCGGGGCTGTATTCGCTCCCCCAGCGCCCCTCGGGATTCCAGATGCTGTAGGGCGCCTCGGGGCATCCGAACCGTTCATACGGATTGCTGATCGAGTCGGCGTCCTGCCAGTCGCGGCTGATCAGGCCCAGGAAGGTGTTGTCGTAGGCGATGATCGCCGAGCCCAACAGCGGCGGTGGTGACTTGGGCCGGATTGTCGCCATGATGAGCGGCACATAGCGCCAGATGCCGTAGTACCTGCCACGGTACGGCTTGCTCCACTCGACGCGCCAATGGGGACTACGCCCCGAACTGTTGCGCGTATAGCCCTTCTGCGCGTACCGGTGGTGCTTCCACCAGTCGTCGCGATGCGGTCGGCGGTCGTGTCGGCTATCGTTCCTGTATGCCTTGTCAGGACCCCGATTGCGGTCTCCGCGGCCGTCGCGATCCCAGTCTCGGCCCCGGTTATCGGGGGTGTTCGGCGGCTGTCGCCGGTCGTTGTCACGGCTGCCGCTATTCCGGTTCCAGTCGGGCACTTGGTTGCCGCCACGGTCATTGTCGCCGTCACGGTTCCGGTTGCCGTCGCGGTCCCACTTCAGGTCCCGGTTATCGGGGGTGTTCGGCGGCTGTTGCCGGTCGGCGTTCGGGCGGTTGTCGCTCCGCCCGCTGCGGTCAGGAGACTGGTTATTGGCCCAGGTTGGCGGGCGATTGGAGGGCACGCGGGGAGTCTGTGGCTTCTCGGAGCCCGGCTGGTTTCCGCCCCAGCCGCTCTGGTTGCGGCCACGGCTGCGATCTGTGGTCCGTGTCGTCGGTGTGGAGGGAGTATAGGCCTTCTCAGCTCCAAGCTGGTAGTTTACCCAGCCGATCTGCTTGTGGCCACGGCTGCGCTCTGTGGTTCGTGTCGTCGGTGTGGAGGGAGTATGGGCTTTCTCGGCTCCAAGCTGGTAGCTGCCCCAGTTTTTCTGGTTGAGGCCTCCCGCGCGTCCGCGCTCCGGGGCGCTGGGCGTCGTGCGGCTGTAGGCCTTCTTCGACGAGCGAGTGGTCGTGTTGGGGGTAGTTTTGGTCTTCTGTCGCGTCTGTGTGTGGCTTCGCTTGGCGGAAACGGACTTGGCCTTCGTGGCTGGCGGGCTGTCTTTCCGCTTCTCATTGGGCTTCGCTGTTGCGACGACCACGGCAAGGACAGAGATCAGGATGACTATCAGGCGCAGAGTCTTCATTGTGTCACGTCCTCTCAGTGGCTCGATGCGGGTAGGTGTGCAGCTTCGCATGAGCTATGTCGCACTCCGCTACATCCGTTACTACTACTATACATAGTAGATACCTGAAATGCAAGGGAAGTTCACTTTTTTTTGAGGATTTTTTTCGGGCGGGAGGGGACGAGAGCGTAGGGTGCGGAAATTCATCGTCCCCAAATCTCGGGGAATTCGGGGTTTCCGTGGTTCGCCGACTTCACGCTTTGTCTGGGGTAGCTGATGTGGTATCTTCCGGCCTCAGACCGCATCTGGCCGCTCCGGAAGATAACTGTGGACGGAAGCCGTTCCACCAAGCCATTTCGGTGGTCACACTTCCCATTGGTCGTGCTCGTGGCACAGCTTCTGTGTCGGGAGCTGACGCAGGAGAACGAGTATCTGCGTACCCAGCATCGGATACTCAGATCGAAGCTACGCCGTCGTGAGAAGCAGGAGTGGGATGACTCAGATCGGCGGATCCGCAAGCCGCGACTGCCGCGCACACCGAGGCACATCGAAGAACTGGTGTGTGGAATGGTGCGTGCTGTGCAATGGGGCTACAAACGCATCTGCGGGGAACTGAAGAGGCTTGGCATCCGGATCTCAAGGGCCTGTGTGGCGGACATCCTACGTCGGAATGGGCTGCCACCCTCGCCAGAGTGAGGCGGCGTGAGTTGGCGGGAGTTCCTATCACGCCATGCAGACGTGCTGCTCTGCGGCGACCTGTTCACCCAGGAAGTCTGGAGCGTTGCAGGGCTGCAGACAGCCTGCGTTCTCCTCGTCATCCACCGCCGGACGCGCACGGTGCTGTTGGCACGAGCCACGTCCCCCATTATCCTGCCCGCCGGGGAAAGGGCCCGCTACTGCCCGCGCAGGGCCTCGACGGGCTTTTGCAGTGACGCCTGCCTGGCGGGGTAGATGCCGAAGATGATGCCGATGGCCGCCGAGATGGTAACGGCTCCGATGGCCGCCGGCAGCGAGAAGGCCATCGCCCACTGCGTGAGGCCGGCGGTCACGGCTGCTGCGCTCACCCCGAGAGCAACACCGGCGAGGCTGCCCACTACGCTGAGCACTGTCGCCTCGGTGAGAAACTGTACAACGATGTCCCTGCGGGTGGCGCCAACCGCTCGCCGCAGACCAACCTCGCGGGTGCGCTCGCGCACGGACATAAGCATGACCGCGAGGATGCCCACGCCACCAACGAGCAGCGATATTCCCCCGACGCTGGTGAGCAGCAACGTGAAAGAGCCGCTGATCTGCTGCTGCGCGGCGATGATCTCCGACTGATCCTGCACCGTGAAGTCGTCAGCAACCCCATCGCGAAGCCGGTGCCGCTCGCGCAGCAGGCCGGCGATCTCGCTCTGCGCGTCCTCCAGTTTCTCCCCGTCGCGCACCTTCGCGTAGATGGTGGTGACGTGGGCGATATTGAAGAGGCGACGCTGGCCGGTGCTAAGCGGTATGAGCACCTGGTCATCCTGGTCCTGGCCTCCGATATCGAGGCCCTTGCGTTCCATTACGCCGACGACCTCGAAGGGCACGCGGCCTATCCGCACCTTCGCGCCGATCGGATCGCTTCCCGCAAAGAGCGCAGCGACGACCGTCTGCCCCAGCACGACGTCGCGAGCCCGGATGCGCTCCATGCGGTCGGTGATGAACTCCCTGCGCGCAGGATGGAAGTTGCGCGCTTCCTGAAAGTCGGGCGTGGTGGCGACCACGAGGGTCTCGGCGGTGACGCCCTCCCAGCTCACCTCCATCTTCTTCGTGGCGGCCGGGACCGCGATCTCCACCTCGCGCAGCTCTTCGACCATCGCGTTAGCATCATCTGCCGTAAGCGTGGTCATGGTTGTCGCCCGCTGTCCGCGTCCGGCGGAGATGCGCGTCTGCCCGGGCGTGATCAGCAGCAGGTTCGTGCCGAACGCCTCGATGGAGCGGTCAATCTCCCGTTGCGTGCCCTCGCCGATGGAGACGACTGCCACCACGGCGCCCACACCGATGGTGATGCCCAGCATCGCCAGGAGAGTGCGCATTCTGTTGGCGCCCAGAGCGCGCCAGCCGGCTCGAACGACTCGGAAGATTCTCACGCGGAGATCACCATCACTCTGAACGCAGCGCTTCCACCGGATTCATCCGCGCCGCGCGGCGGGCCGGCTGAATTCCAAAGATCAGGCCGACAGCGATGGAAAAGACCGCGGCAAGCAGCACCGCCATCCATGAGAATGCGGCCGGGGCTTTGCTCACAAGCGGAAGCAGCCCTGCCCCCAGGCTGCCAAGGCCCACGCCCGCCGCCCCGCCGATAACTGTGACCAGTAGCGCCTCGGCGCGGAACTGTCGCTCGATGTCACGCCGGCTGGCTCCCACGGCACGACGCAAGCCTATCTCACGCGTGCGCTTGCTGACCGAGATGAGCATGATGTTCATGATTACCACACCGCCCACGATCAGCGAGATCGCGGCCACGATGCCAAGGAAGACCGTCAGCAGCCGCGAGGTCTGTCCCGCGAATGCGACTATCTGCTCCGCCCGGCGCACCTGAAAGTCGCGCTCCTGCGGGTTGCGAATGTTGTGGCGATCATCGAGCAGGCCCTCAACCTCCAATGCCGTCGCTTCCAGTTTCGATGGATCGTGCAGGCCGATGACGACTTGTGACAGGTGCGTGGCGTTGTAAAGCCGTCGCGAGAAGGTGGAGAGGGGGATGATGATGCGGTTGTCGAAGTCTCCGCCCATGGGCGAAGTGCCCTTGGACACCAGGACCCCCTTGACGGTGAACGGCGTATCCTCGATGCGGATCGTCTCATCCAGCGGCGATGCATCGGCAAACAGCTGATTCACCAGCGTCTGCCCGATCAGGCAGACGCGCTTTGCGGCGTTGACGTCCTCGTCATCG
>JAUWOG010000334.1 GCA_030612305.1 Armatimonadota bacterium
CCACAACTAGCAGTAGTGAAGCGCTATACTCCAGTGAGGGGCTCTTCTTGGTCAGAGCTGACAGTGGCCAGGTTGACCAGATCGTTGGGGGAGCCAAGGGGGCACATATGTTCTTCGATCAACAGTGCTGGTCCTACGACGGGCGGTTCATCCTCGTTCACGACTATGCCAGGGCAAATTGTCATGAGGATGCACCAATCCCTGCGTTCCTACTTGATGTGCAGAAAGGAGAGTTGCTCAACATATCCCGCACGGAGTTGCAGTTCGCGCGCCTACAGCCGGATCCCTCGCGATCACTCTCGACTTTCGCTTGGGCATTCACAGCCAACGGCACAATTACGCGGTTCCGGGAAGTCTGTGGCGTTCGCGTTCGTAGACCTGTACGCCAGCAGGATATGGCAGTGCGACAGCGTGGGCTGGGGTGGGGCGAACGGCAATGAGTAAAGTCTGTAGGTCAAGCCGCAATGGTGCAGAACCTTCCCGAAGTCGCGCTACACCAAGATCCGGAGGGCATCATGATTGATATTCACTGCCATGTCGGGAAGCTGTACTGGGACCCGGAGATCAAGCCCGAACTCGTGCTCGAATGGATGGATGCAAATGACGTGCGCAAGACCGCGCTGCACCCGATCGAGAACCCCGAAGAGACCGTTTACTATGTGACCACCTGGTACATCCTGGAAGTGTGCGAGCAGTATCCCGACCGCTTCATCCCGTTCATGAATGTGGACCCGCGCCGCCTGCAATCTGACGCCTCGGTGCCGTTCCACCGCATCATCGAGGAGTACAAGGGGCGCGGCTGCAAGGGCTTCGGGGAGTGCATGTCCGGCCTCTACACCGACGACCCGCGCCTCCAGTCCATCTACGAGGCGTGCGGTGATCTGGAGATACCGATTATCTTCCATCAGGACTCGCTGCGGACGCGCGATGAGGTGGGCCTGGTGCGCTGGGAGAAGATGATCCGCAAGTTCAAGAAGACGGTCTTCATCGGGCACGGGCCGGGCTTCTGGCCGAATATCTCCGGCGACTGGGAGGACCTGCAGCAGTCGGCGACCGGCCCCGTCACGCCCGGCGGCGCGATACCCCGGCTCTTCGCGGAATACCCCAACGCCTATGCCGACATCTCCGCCGGCAGCGGCTTCAATGCCCTGACGCGCGACCCCGAATTCGGTTACGAATTCATGGAGCGCTTTCAGGACAAGCTCTTCTTCGGCACCGATATCTGCCACACGAGTCAGATCGAAGAGGACCGCATCGAGCATGCCCGCTACTTGCGCGCTGCTCTAGCCGATGGCAAGATCACCCAGCAGTGCTTCGACAAGATCGCCGAGGGCAACGCACTGCGCGTCTTTGACATCGAGTAGGAAGCTCCACGGACGAGCGCCGGGCTCAGCTTGCCCGGAGAAAAAAGGAGACTGCATCATGAAATTCGGCATCGCCAAAGACCTCATCACCCCGGCTATGAAGACCCACGTGGGCGGGTATGGGACGCTCTACGGGCAGTACTCCGTCGGCATCCATGACGATCTCTACGTCAAGGCGCTGGTGATGGATGACGAGAAAGAACGGGCGGTGCTCATCTCGTTCGACCTGCTGTTCCATGACTACGCGCTGACGGAGACGCTGGCAGACTACGTCGAGACCCGGCACGGTATCCCCGGAGAGAACCTCATCGTCTCATACACGCACACCCATGCCGGGCCTGCGACGCTGGGCTACGATTCGGGCCAGCACTGCGATGAGTACGAGGCGTTCATTCTGCAGAGGGCGAAAAGCTGCCTTGACCGCGCCTGCAGCAACGTCTTCGAGGGCACGATGTCCTATGGCACTATCGAGGGCGATTGGAACATGAACCGGCGCAGGCCGACTGATGGTAAGCCGATAAATGCGCCGAACCCGGAGGGCGACCGGGACACGACGCTCAGCATTCTGAGCATCCGCGACCAGGACGACGCGCATCGGGCCCTGCTGCTCAACTACTCCTGTCATCCGGTAGCGCTCGGTGCTACGCTGTGGCTGTCGGCCGAATACCCGGGCCGGATGTGCCAGTTACTGGAAGCGGAGTTCTATGGCAGCATGGCGATCTTCTTCCAGGGCGCAGGCGGCTGCTGCCGGCCGAAGATCGCCGCCGATGGCAAGGCCTGGAAGGCCTGCACGTTCGATGAGCTCGACGACATGGCGACCGCGATGGCCAACAACGTGAAGCGGGCCGTCTGCGCCGATAGGCTGCAGCCGGTGGAGCTACACCTCGCGGCCCGCCAGTTCGTCATCCCGCTGGACATCGAAGTCTATCCGAGGGAGTTCTTCGCCGACATCGTCAACGACCCCGATGTCCCCGATTCGTCGCACAAGAACGAGGCGCGCTGGGTGCTCGAACACTATGACGACATGGGCGACGAGGTTCCTCTGCACGCGGCGATTATGCGGCTCAGTGATGATCTCTATGTCGCGTTTCTCTGCGGCGAGGTCCCCTCTCCCGTCAAGCAGCATGTCCTGAAGGCCTTCGGCGAGAAGAACGTCATCTTCATCGGCTACGGTGACGCGACGGCGTATATCCCCGATGACCGCTACATCACCGAGGGAGGTTACGAGGCGGAGGGCTCGGTCGTCGAGTTCCGCCAGAGGGGCTGCTTCAAGACGGGCGTGGACCGGAAGCTGATTGACACATACAGCAAGCACCTGCAGGACATCCGCGCACAGGACGACTGACGACGGCCGGGCCAGGCAGGAGAAGAACGTTACAAGCTTGGCCGAGCAAAGCTTGGGGGATGCTGCGCATCCCATCGGAGTTTGCTCCGCAAACTCCACATCGCGATTGACTGACTGGGCCAGCCTGGCACTGCACGCGCAGGGCGCGTACAGTGCTGCGACAGGCCCCTCCATTACGACCAACGGCCATAGACTAGCTGCGGACAGACGCCGTCCGTCTGCCTCCAATTGGGATTGCCCGGAATTTGCGTAACTACAGTTCCAGCGCGACTCGTATCTTCACGAACAATGCCAGCCAAGAGAGCCGCACATAACAGGAGACGAATGATGACGCAGCAGAAGAAACCTGAGATGACCTCACGCGAGCGGGTGCTGGCGGCATTGCGGCGCGAGGCGGTGGATTATGTCCCCTGCTCGCCGGCATGGAATTCGCTCAGCGCCACCCAGCGTGTCGGCAAGCGCTTCAACTTCCCGTGGGGCCCCTCGCAGCACGAGCAGGTCGAGTACAGCGTCAACGAACTCGGCGTGGATCCCATCGTCGGGTGCAGTTGCGGGGGCTACGAATCCGCGCCGGAGGTATCGAGCCGGACGTGGTTCGATGCCGACACGCAGCTCATCCACAAGGTCTATGAGACGCCGGCGGGCGAGCTGAAATCAACCGTCCGCTATGACGAGAACTGGCCGCACGGGCTGGACATCCCGTTCTTCACCGATTTCACCCCGGCCCATTGCGACAAGTTTTGGATCGAGAGCGAGCAGGACCTGGAGTGCTTCGGCTACGTCTTCCGGCCCGTTGACGACGCCGACACGCTCGCCGGCCTGCGCTTCGGCTTCATGGAGGGCAAGCGCCTCGCCGACGAGTTCCAGCTTGCCACGCAGTGCAGCATCGGGCTGGGGCTGACGGGCGCGCTGCACACCTTCGGGCCGACAGAGCTTGCCATGAAGATGATCGAGGCCCCGGACCTCGTGGACGCCTACCTCGAACTCGACCACAAGGTCAACATGCGCTGCGTCGAGATAGCCATTGACCTGGGGATAGACATCCTGGGGCGCAACGGCTTCTACGAGACCTGTGACTTCTACAGTCCGGCGATGCTCGAGCAATTCCTCTTCGACCGCATCCAGGCCGAGACGAAAGCTGCCCATGACGCCGGCAAGGTCGTCCCCTACACCGTCAACACCGGCATCATGCCGATGCTCGACTACCTGCGCCGCCTGGACCTCGACTGCCTGCGCGCCATAGACATCGCGCACAAGGACCACAACCTTGAGGAGATCGTCGCCTCCCAGCAGGAGACCAAGAGCTTCCTGATCGGCCCCTCGAGCGCCTATCACCTCCAGGACCCGGACACCGAGGTGACTCGCGAGGCCGTCCGCGAATGTTTCCGCGTCATCGGCAGGACCGGCCTGCTCATCACCCCCTGCCCGTCCCTACACAGCATCATGCCCTGGCAAAGCGGCCTCGCCATGATAGACGAATGGAAGAAGCTGCGGTAACCAATGTCACAGGTGGTCGTAGTGTCCTGCTTGGGACATCGGGTTGCACGTCTATAGAAAGATTGTTGGAGTTTTCG
>JAUWOG010000021.1 GCA_030612305.1 Armatimonadota bacterium
GTGGAGACGTTGCAGACGCGGCGGATTTGTGTCGCCAGACGGAGCAGTTGGGGAGACAGAGGGGGCTCGTTGATAAGCCGGGCGGGATAGCAGTGGCCATGCGTCCCCGCTCTGGGCAGGCGGACGTGCGGGCGGTTGATGGAGTTCTCCGGGTCGGCGCCCTGCCGGCCCGAGACACCCTCGGGAGCGATCGTCATGCCGACCAGTCCGACCGCGATGAGGACCGCCACCTGCACGGCGGTAACCCGCTTTGGGGTGGCCTTCATAGCGCCCCGCTCAGCCCCCTGCCGGCTTGTTGAGCCTGTCTATGATGGTCTGTGTGAGGTCTGCTACGCGCGAGCTGGAATAGAAAACCATGGCGCTGTCAAGCACCAGGTCGTAGTTCTGGTCTTCGGCGACTTCGATGATGATGTCGCGGACACTGTTGACGAGCTCTCCCTGAACGTCCGCGCGTTTTCCGATGTACTCCTTCTCGATTTCGACAGCTCGCCTGGCGATGTCGGCGCGGCGACCGTCCCGCGTTTCAGCCAGGGAGTTGAACTGATCGCTCTCCTCGGCGGTGCGATCTGTCTTGGCCTGCAGGTCGAGGAACAACTTCTCTTTCTGGTCCGAGACCTTGCGCAGCTCTTCCTCGCGGTTCCGCTGTGCTTCGGTCCATTTGGCGGGCGGCGTCTTCAGCAGTTCAGCCACCTCATCGAAATCCTTCTGGCTGAGGAACGTGTAGTTCTTCAACCGCTCGATGTACATGCTGCGTGCCTGTGCCCACTCTCGCAGTTCATTCTGTTTGGCGATGAGTTCCTGGTAGTCCTCGCTGACGGCGTCGAGGTCAACTATGGCGATCTTGGAGGGTCCGGTGGCTGGCTTGTCAGGCTTTGCCGCGGCCTCTGGTGCAGGCGTGGCCGGCTTGTCAGCGGGCGTGGCCGGCTTCTCAGTGTCCTGGGCGACAACGCCGTGCGTGGATACCAAGAGCAAGAACAATAACAGGACTGCGATGATGCCTTTGGCGCATCGAGTGTCTCTCGCCATGAGGCTACCCCTTTTCAATATGCCTGTGGTGGCTGATGAGTGAGCTGCTGGAGCCGGGCACCGACCCTCGTGTGTTGTGTCTGTGCACGCTTGCTCGGTGTATTGAGACAGACCAGGGCGTCGCCGGTTGCATCCGGACGGGTGTGCCGGATGGGTCAGCGCACCATCTCGCCGTGAGGCCGGGAATGCGAACGCGGCGGGGATAGAGGCGCCTGCATCTCATACCATCCGGTAATCAGAACATGTGCCCGAAGCTGAAGTGGGCCTGGCTGCCGTCATCGCCGAAACCAAAGTCGAGGCGAATTGGGCCTATCGGCGTCACGACACGCAGGCCAATCCCGACGCCGATGTGGGCACTGAAGCTATCGTCCTCGGCGGGGATGCTGAAGCCGGGGACTACGGTCGGGAACTCGCCCCCAAAGGCACTGCCGACATCTACGAATCCGACAACAGAGAGCTTGTCACTTATGCCTCGGCGGTATTCGACATTCAGCAGCACGAGGTCCTCTCCCCGGAAGCGGTCGTCCTCGTAGCCACGGAGGGTGTTTGCCCCACCTACTACAAATGACTCAAACAGTGGAATGTCGCCGAAGGAAGTCCCGAGCATCAGGCGGGCGGCCAGCACATCGCGGCGGCCCATCTTCTTGTAGATGCGCTGCTCGGCAGTGATCTTCTGGAAGCTGACTTCGCCGCCGAGGACATCGCCGGCGTACTCGACAGCTATCTCCCGGTAGCCACCTGACGTGGGGTTTGTGCGGATGTCACGGGTATCAACGGAGTGGCCGACGGTGAAGCTGGCGAGAGTGCCGCCCGGGTGAAGAGGTGCAGCGACGAGGATCGGGCTGGACAGGTCCCCGGGGCCGGGATCGTCGGTGAGCGATCCGGGATCGAAGGTGTCGTAGCCGCTGGACATGTCCTCGCCGAGGTTGACGCGCGACCAACTGCCACCGGAGGCGTCGCCGCCGCTGCCAGGCGTGTACGGGCCGCTGCCGATGATGCGCGTGCCTTGCAGATAGCTGCTGGACACTTTCTCGCTGCGGAAGCCGAGGCTCATGCGCGACGTACGCGACATGGGCATTCCGACGGAGAAGTTGAAGCCCTTGCGGCGCTCGTCGAAGATGTCTTCAGAGGTGCTGATGGAGGTGCCGCCGACGAAGCGACGCTTTCTCTCTGTGTCAAAGACGCGCACTGAGAGCGAAGTCCCTTTGTGATCGAGGTATGGCTCGTAGAACTTCGCTTCATAGCTGGTGCGGCCGAACAGCTCCAGGTCGGCCGATACTCGTTCGGCCCTGCCTCGGAAGTTGTTCTCAGCGACGGAGAGGACGAGTACGAAGTCGTCGAGATTGCTGTATCCGACGGCAACGGAGGCCTGTCCCGTACGTTTCTCTTCGACCTGGAGGGCGACGATAACGCCGCGTTCAGGGTCCTCGACGCCGGGGCGGATGTCGGTGCTTACGTTCTCGAATATGCCGATGTTGAATATCCTGCGGGCCTGGGCCACAACATCCTGTTCTTTGAATAGCTGGCCGGGCTCGAGGTCTATCTCGCGCTTCACCACGATTTCTTTGGTGCGGACAAGGCCCTCGACAATGACATCCTCGATGCGCGCCTCCTCGATGACGAACGTGATGACGCCGAACTTGCCGACCCGCGCGTCCGAGACATGGGCGAGGTATCCATGCTGGGAATAGAAGTCCTCGATCCGTCTGACATCCCGGCGGATGGCTGCATCGTCTATGACGTGACCGTCACGGATGAATATGGCTTCGCGGAGTTGGTCATCAGTGATGACAGTGTTGCCTACAAGCAGGACCTTGCTGACGCGCTTCTTTTCGACCACGGTTATGACGACGGCTACACCTTTCTCGGCCTTCTTGACACCGATGGTGACTTCGTCGAAATAGCCGAGTTTATTGATCTTGGCTATTGCCGCAACTCTGGCCTGTGCTGTGAGCGGCGAGCCGATCTTGAGGATGTCGGAGACCTCCTCGATGATGGCCTCCTGCGATATGTAGTCGTTGCCTTCCACACAGACTTCAGCGATGAGGGGTTCATTCTGGGCAAGGCAGGTAGCGGCAAGGCCAAGCCCCAGGCAAAGGCTCAGCACTGCCGCCCAAGACATGCTACGCGTCGGGATACGACTCATGTCCATCACTCCCACAAGTTGATGCGAAGTCGGCATGAAAACTCATCGTCGGCACCGTGCAAGGCATTCAGCGTCGCCCGGCCGCGTCAGGATTGCTGTAGAGATAGGCTTCAAGTCGCTCGCGCAACACTGAACGCGCGCGAAACAAACGAGACTTGACTGCCTGGAGACTGCAGCCAAGTATCTCCGCCATCTCATTATACGAGAAGCCCTGATAGTCGCGCAACACTATTACCTCTCGGTAGTCGTGCCGCAGGCGGCTGACGGCGTCGGCGAGGAACTGGCGCAACTCACGGTTTTCGGCGAGCCGCACGGGCGCCATGCTGTTGTCATCTATCTGCAGGTACAGTTCGTTTTCTTCGTTGGTGTCGAGGGGAGCATCGAGAGATGCGGCTTCAGTGCGGCTGATGCGCCCTTGGCGTTCGAGACGGTTCTTGGTCAGGTTCACGGCAATTCGGTAGAGCCACGTATAGACCTGCGCTTCGCCACGGAAGGCATCCCATGCACGGTACGCGTTGACGAACGTGTCCTGGGTGAGGTCAGCCGCCTCCTCGGAATCGTTGATGAGGCGGTAGATGACGTTGTACACCCGCTCATAGTTGTCGGCGGTTATCCGCCGGAATTTTTCCCGCTTGTTCTGCTCATTCACTCAGCATTCACGTCCGCTGCGTCCTATCGGGCATCTGCAGGCAAGCGAGGGCGTGAACGTGCTGTTAGACAGGCTGCGGTCTTTTGGGTTGCGCGCTTGCCGTGGCCGGATGGTGCTTGGTCAGAAGTCCCAGGCCCTTTCGACCTGGATCTTGCTGCGATTCAGTTCGTCGGCGGTATAAGAGAGGCGGAGGCTTGGTCCGAACTCGTAGGAAACGGTGATGTCATATTCCTCATCGCCTGAGCCGAATGCCGTACGGTATGAGACGAGCAAGTCGTCCATTATGTATTTGCCGATGCGTATCTCGACCGGCTGGTTGAAAGTGAAGTTGACGCTGAACTCGGAGAGGCCGAGACTGCGTCGGATTTCCTGTTCGATGGGCATGAAGACGGCAGTCCTGAAGCCGAGGGCGAGGGCGGAGATGAACTGGCGCGAGACCATCTGCCCGGCGCTGTCAAAGCCGGTGCTGCCCGAGCTGATGGCGCCACCGAAGGGGGCAGTGCCGAGCAGCGCGTATATCTGCTCCTCCGCAAGCGGAGGCGTAGATGAGACTCTGATGTCTATCTGCTCGGACAGTGTGCCGTCAATGACAAGTCTGATGGTCACTCTGCCGATGTCGCGGCCATTGATGCCGGCCGACTGCAGGACCGTTTCCGCCCGACCCCAGACCCGGCCGGTCAGCACAAGTTCAACCGGGTCATAGTGAAGTGCAGTGCGCTTTGGTGCTATCTTATAGTCCACGCCGAGTGACTCTATAGTGGCAAAGCCGCCAGGCATCTGCGTTCGGCCTCTCTGCGCCTGCACAAGACCTGTGATGACGGGCTTCTGTGGTGTGCCGGTCAGGTGTGCCAGCTTCCTGCTGGGCTCAAGTGGCGCGGAGACACCGGGGGCGTAGATCGTCATGGCGGGACCGAGTGCGAGGGTGACGTCAAACTGTGGCTTGGGGCTGCTCGAATCAAGGGCGTAGAGAGCCTTCTTCTCCGGCGCTGCGACCAGAGGGATGCTGACACGCCCGTGAGCGACAGTCCACTTGCCGGTCACGTGTGTGGGCTCGCCCCCACCCGGGCCGTTGAAGTTGATTGTGCCGTCCACCATCGCGTCGAGCAGGCCTTTGACAACAATGTTGCTGTTGTCGGCCACCAGAGCCATTTGGGTTCTGTTGCCGGCCAGGTCCGCGGGCTCGAACGTCGCAAGTTGCGCGTACCCGTCGAGGAAGATCGAGCCCTTGCCGAAGCGGCCGCCCAGGTGCTCAATAGTCAGTTCGGGCGGCTGCTCACCCCCGCCCCGCAGCGCTATCGTGCCCCCCAGACCGTGAATGTAGCCACCCTTGGCGAACTGCTGGCTCTCCGCTGCGACGGTGGCAGTCAGGTCGTATATGTTCTCGTGCAGGCGCTCGACGGCGAGTTCCTTGAACTCCACTTTGCCATCGAGAGAAACAGTGGTGCTGTCCCAGACAGCCTGCGCCTGGTTGACTTTCACCGTGTTGCTGTCCGTGCCGCCGTCGAAAGCGACATCCAGGGCAATATCGTGCAGAGGCTTCTTAGAGCCGGAAAGTGCCACCGAGCCGGCCTCCACGCACAGGGAACCGGCCAGTGACGGCGCCTGCGGAGTACCGGTGATCTTCATAGTGCTGTTGACCAGACCGGAGACCTTCATCTTCGCCCACATCTCGGTTGCATCGGTGCCGCCCCGCTTGGCCTTGTGTTGCACGTACTCGTTGATGAGGACAGGTACGAGCGCCAGCTCCATCTCTTCAGCTCTCGCCTGCAGTTCCATCGGTTTGTCCGGAATAAGGCCCACCGTCTCCCAGGAGAACGGTAGCGTGCCGTCAACGACCAGCTCCTGTTCGCAGTGTTTTATCACCAGTGTGTCTATGTCGAGTTTGCCTTCCTCGATGGAGATGATGGGAGCCGTGAGGACATCAATCGCGATGCCGGCAACTCCCGGCCCAAGGACATCCACGCTGGCCATGACCTGCGGCTGTCTGGTCTGCCCGCGGGCGGCCACGGTGAAGCCCAATTCCCCGGTCAGATCAGTGTCCAGCGGCAGCCACCTGGCGTAGTTGGCCAGCTCGATGCCCGAGCCTTCGATGAGCATTCTCACCGCCCCATCGAACTCCACATCCCCGCTTGCGGTAATGAGCGCATCGCCCTGCGTGGCTTCAAGGTCGAGGTCGTATATGCCCTCGCGAATGGCGACGGCCTTGGCCTGAACATCCGGAATGCGCACTCCGTCAAACACGACCTCGGTCAGCGTTACGGTGGCCGTCGTGTCAGGCTCCTGGAGAGTGCCCTGAACGTAGAAGCGGCTCGTCAACTGCCCGTTGAGCCGCAGAGAGGCGGCCTGGATGCTGCGCAGCAAGCCGCGTCGCTTCTCCGGGTCCATCTCTTCAGAGGTCGCCGCGGCCACGAGCGGCCGGGTTATGCCGAGCAACTCCGAGACGCTGCCGTCGCTGATGGTGAGGTCGGCGATGATCTCCTGGCTCTCGGCGTCGTAGAACCCCGTACCGGCAAGCTTGCCCTCGCCCACCGCGCAATCCAGGTGCTCGAGTCTGACTACGTTGTGGGCGAGAGTGACCTCAGCTTCGAGGTCCTCAACCGTCTCGTTGTCAATGCTGATCTTCTTGGCGACAAGCAACCCCCGCCCAGTAAGTGCGTCAAGAGGCCCCTCGACTCTGGCGACGGGTATGTGCAACAGGCCGGACATGTCCATGCCATAGCGGCGGAGGTGATGGATGCCCTCGAGGTAGATGTCGGTGGCAGAGAGGCGTGCGGAAAGGACGGGCGGCTCGCTGAATTCGATTGTGCCATGGACATGTAGCTCTGCCCCTTGAGCGTGCACGATGGCATCCTCTACCGCCAGGACATTGTCCGCGAACTTGAAGGGGACTTCCGCCTCGGTTATGTCGGCGGTGGAGGTCAGGGCATTAGCGACGCGGGCGGTGCCGGATATGACCGGAGCCTTCACCGTCCCGCTGAACATGCCGCTTACCTCGGCGAGGCCGTCAATGCCGTCGTAGTCCGACTCGAGCAGCTCGGCAACCTCGGCAAGCTGGACGCCGGCGATGTCAAAGCTGCCGGCGATGGGAGCGTCTGCGGCGTCCTTGTCGGCGATGAGTGCGGATAGATTCGACAGCGAAGCGGTCACGGAAATGCCGGCCCTGCCTCTGGTAGCCAGTACCGGTTCGAGGCGAAGAGCATCCGCGCCGGCAGCGACCTCGGCCGAGACGGCGTCGAGTTCGTACTCCTTGTAGGCAGGCTCGAACACTGCGACGTTGGCGGATACGGCCGGGGCCTTCAGGCTCCCTGTCAATTGCCCCTGCGCATAGAGGACGCCCTTCACGTCCTGCACATCCAGGCGACCGAGCAGTTCGTCGAGCTGCGCTTCGGCGACTTGCACGTCGAGTGCGAGTTGCCGGTCGGGGTCCTCGGAGGCGATGGCGATATGCCCCTTGGCCCACACGGTGGCGAGCGGGTCGGCGGCAAAGGCGGTGAGCACCTCGATGTCGTCGCCTTCCTGTCTCAGCAATGCGGCTGCGCGCGCGACATCCCATTGCTCGTAGCCAAGTGCGTCGCCGGTTATGCTCGCGGCGGAGCTGAGCTGCTCGTCGGCGTATTCGAGAGCAATTGAGACATCCACGGTGCCCCGAGGGACGGCAGAGAGCTTCGTGAGACTCTGCGGCAGTTGCTCGAGGTGTGCCAGATCAATGCCCGAAAGCGTCGCCTCGGCATAGACCGCCGGGTGCTCGCCGCCGAAATCTACAACTGCCTCGCCGTGCATGTCACCCCCGAGCAGGTCCGCCTTGAGATCGCTCAGGTGGACAGCCTTGCCGGCGACAACGGCTTCGGCGGCGATGTCCTTCACCGCGACGTCACCGACAGTGACCGTATCAAGGGCTATGTCGGCATGAACCAGTGGGTTGCCGTCGGCCCATTTCGCGCGCACGGAGAGGTTCTCGAGTGGGGATACGGTGACGGCCTCGGGCCAATTCCTCTCGCCGTCGGCATCGTCTGTGCTGAGAGAGATGGGGCCGAGGTCGAGCTTCCCGATCTCCGCTTCGGCGACGACAACGGGGTCAGCAGTGTCCAGGAGGGAGAGCGTAACATCGAGGTCCTCGACAGAGATGTGGAGGCCTTCAGATGGATCGGCGCCTACCATTCCCGGTACGTTGATGCGAGCATCTATGGCAGCATGATCGAGAGGTCCGATGAGACTCGCCTCAAGGCCGATACTTCCACCCAGGGCGATCTCGGGCAGTTGGGAGATCATGTCCGCAGGCAGCGCGGCCAGGACGCGTCCGGTATCGAGGCGCGGCGCACGCACCTGCACGTCCAGCGTCGTCTCATCAAAGTAGAGGACACTGCCGGCGACATGCAGGTCATTGCCCCGCCAGGCAAGACGCAGGCCGTCGGAGAGCGCTCCCTGAAGTGTGGCTGTGACCGGGCCGGAGACACGTATCGCGTCCGGCCCGAGGGCCGTCAGCACAAGGTCCGTCGGCCGCAGATCACCGTGGACGCAGAAGCTGAAATCGCTGCCCGGATGCTTGACCTTGTACGCGGAGGCCTTGATGCTCGCTCTGCCATTGTTGATTGCGACATCAGGATTCCGCCAGAAGCGTTGCTGCGCCCAGGCAAGGTCGAGGTCGGATATGTCAGCATCCACACTGAACTGGCCGCTGTCGGGATGCAGCAGGCCTTCGAGGGTGATGCGCCCCAGCTCTCCCCCACTCGTCTCAGCCGACAGTTGTACCTTGATCCATCCAATGCGCGAGAGGTCCACGGAGCCGGAGACACCGGTCAACTCAATGTCGAGCGGCTCGGGGCCGAACATCTCATCGCGGTCGGTGTAGTGAACATTGACATCCCGCAGGTACACCTGCCCCTGAAACCGGTCTTCTGGTGGGATCGGTTTCTTCGGCGGCGGCAGCAGTTTCTCCAGGTTCAGTGTGCCGTCGGCGTAGCGTTCGACATCTACGTCGAGCCCCTCCACGGTCACTTCCCGGATGGCGGCTGCGGGGGCCTTGGTGCGTCGAAGCATGGCGCTGAGATCGTACTTGATTCGGACCTTCCGGACGCAGAGAACGGCACCGTCATCAATCCTGCTCCCCTCGGCCAGGGAGATGCCGGCAATATCGAGGGAGGTCAAGAGGTTCCCGCTGACAAGCCCGACACGCACTTCGCGGCCGGTCATGTCGGCAAGTTGCCGCGCCGTGACCTCCTGGACACGCTTATGCACCCAGCCGCTCTGACCGGCCGCCATGAGGCCGACAGCGATCATCCCGGCGATGATGACTAGTACCGCGATTGTCTGGAGTGCCTGTCGCATGACGCTTGACGAAGGTCGGGCTGCGGCGCATGGGTGCGTGCTATTCGTCGCCTATCTCTCTGGACTCGTGTACGGCAGAGGCCAATTCTCCGGCGCGGTAGCTGCTGCGGACGAAGGGCCCGCTGCTGACTTGTGCGATGCCGGCGGCTCGGGCCCATTGTGCGTACTCGTCGAACTGCTCCGGGGGCACGTACCTGTCCACCGGCAGATGCTGTCGCGTCGGCCGCAGGTACTGGCCGATGGTGACGATGTCACATCCTGCCTGCCCCAAGTCATCGAGCAGGCACCGCAACTGCCCATCCGTCTCCCCGACGCCGACCATGAATCCGGATTTGACCACTGTGCCGCTAGTGTTCCTTGCAGCACTGGTCAGCACCTGCAACGACCTCTCGTAGTCCGCCTGTGGCCGCAGCACGGAGGTCATCTCGCGGACCGTCTCGACATTGTGGTTGAAGACCGTCGGCTCTGCCGCGAGCACCACGTCGAGCGCTTCCTCATCGCCCTGGAAGTCCGGGGTAAGCACTTCCACGCCGGCGGCCGGCAGACGCTCCCTCATGGCGCGGATCGTGCGAGCGAAATGTGCGGCCCCGCCGTCAGCAAGGTCATCGCGGGTGACCGACGTAACGACCGTGAATTCCAGCCCCAGGTCTGCGGCTGCCTCGGCTACGCGACGGGGCTCATCGGCGTCGAGGGGGTCAAGCTTCTCGCCGAGCGCAGCGTGCTTCACTGCGCAGAAGCGGCAGTGGCGCGTGCACGTTTCTCCCATCAGCATGAACGTGGCCGTGTGACGGGAGAAGCACTCGCCGATATTCGGGCAGCGTGCATTCTCGCAGACGGTATTCAACGCGTGCCGGCGAAGTAGTTCCTGCGTTGCCCGGCTCTGTTCCTGCTTGCCGATTTTGACGCGCAACCAACTCGGCAGCCGGTCGTCCGCATCCGTCACCTTGGGCTTCCACCCCCAGATACAATCCACGGGAGGCGCTGTTCCCGCCTCCCGCAACTATTGACATGTTCCCGGCATTCCGCGGCAGCAGAGTCCCGCTCCCCGACCGCGGCCTCACTCGACGCTCAGTAACCTGTCGAGCAACTCGCCCACTATCTCAATGAAGTGCCCCTTCTTCTCGATGTGGACCCCGTCGTAGTTGGCGACCTTCGAGACATCACTGGGCGTATTGGCATAGCCGGTCAGCACGACGACCTTCATGGGAGACCACAGCGGGTTCTTCTTGACGGCCTCGAGCACTTGCCAACCGTCTATCTCCGGCATGACGATATCGAGCAGCATGCAATCGTAGATGACCCCCTGGCTGGTTGCCTCACACAGCTTCCGGAGGGCTTCGCGACCGTTGCCGGCGACTTCATGCGTGAAGCCGAGCTCATCGAGTCTGTTGGTAAGCACTTTCCGCAATTGCGCATCGTCTTCGACGACGAGGATGTTTGGCATGTCTCACCTGGCCACCTTGAATCATGGATGAATGCGATTGCTTGACGGCTTGATACGGGGCCCGCTAGCGGCCCGTCTTTTCGAACTCCCGGCGCGCGCGCTCAGTCTCCCGCTCCATGTCACGCTCGGCGATGGCTTCGCGCTTGTCGTACTGGCGTTTGCCGCGACAGAGCCCCAGCTCAATCTTGACGTAGCCCCGCTCATTGAAATAGACGCGAAGCGGAATGAGTGTGTAGCCCTTCTGGCGCACCTGTCTGTCCAGCGCGTTTATCTCTCGTCTCTTCAGTAGCAACCTGCGCTTGCGGATCGGGTCCGGGGCATCTGTCCCGGCGGCATTCCTGTAAGGGCTGATGTGCATTCCGTGGACCCAGACTTCGCCATCGGCGACCTGCGCATGAGCCTCATTGAGGCTGACACTCGCCGCGCGCAGCGACTTGACCTCGCCCCCCCGCAGTTCAATCCCCGCCTCGCAGGGCTTGTCCACGAAGTACTCGTGGCGCGCCTGCCGGTTACTCGCCACGTCACGAGTATCCATAGTAGAGCTATGGTAGCCGATAGTCCGGATAGCGTCAAGGTCGTGTCTGTCAAGGCTCCGGCAACCCCGGCCACGCTCCGAGAAGCTCCTTCTGCGGCGCAGGAATCACCTCCTGCAACCGGGAAGAGAGGTCGGGACGGACCTGCCAGCGACGGGGCAAATGCCACTGCAGGTCCGACATGTCAGATTCATCTGACGGAGGGACGAGATGCTTGCCCGCGAACGGGTCATCGCCGCCATCGAGCACCGCACACCTGACCGCATGCCGGTTGACTACTGGGCGCTCCGACCAGTGAGTGAACGCGTTCAGGAGGAGCTCGACGCAGCAGACTACGAGGGCCTGCTCACTGCCCTGGGTGTGGACATCCGCGATGTCAGAAATCGGCGCACCTACATCGGCCCTGAGCATCACTATCTCCCCGATGGCCGCGAGTGCGACACCTGGGGCGTACCGCTGAATCCCGGTGGCACCTACGCCGCCAGCGTTACACAGACGGTGCTGTCCACGGCGACGACGGTGGCCGAGATCGAGGCCCATGCTCCCTTCCCCGATCCGGACTGGTGGGATTGCTCCCCGGTTTATGACGCCTGCGTGTCGGCCGGGAATCACGCGGTCATGGGTGGCGCATGGTCGCCTTTCTTCTGCATGGGGATGTACATGCTGGGGATGGAGGAGCTGCTGACGGCGATGGCTCTGTACCCGGCTGTGGCCGAGGCGCTGCTGACGCGGATCGTGGACTTCTACATGGAGTCCTGCCGGCGGCAATTCGAGGCCGCGCGCGGGCAGATGCAGATATTCTTTATGGGCGATGACTACGGCGGCCAAACGGGTCCGCTGGTGAGTGTCGAGATGTTCCGCAAGTTCATCAAGCCGCATCTGGCGCGGCTCTTCGCCCAGGCCAAAAGCTACGGCCTCAAGGTCATGCTCCATTCCTGCGGCAGTGTCTATGACTTCCTCCCCGACCTCATCGAGATCGGGATGGACGCACTCGACCCGGTGCAAGTCCGGGCCACAGACATGGAGGCGGAACTGCTCGCCCGCGAATTCGGCAGAGACATCTGCTTCCATGGCTCGATAGACACCCAGCAGACGCTTCCCTTCGGCACCGTGGCAGATGTGAAGGCGGAGGTGCGGTCACGGCTTGAGCTGTTTCC